>CAYXNM010000136.1:0-7005 GCA_964466385.1 uncultured Rhodobacter sp.
CGCAAGACGACGTGTTACATGTGCGCGTGTCGCTGCGGGATCAATGTCCACCTTCAGAACGGGCGGGTGAAGTATATCGAGGGCAACCGGGACCACCCTGTCAACAAAGGCGTGCTTTGTGCCAAAGGCTCCGCCGGGATCATGCAGCATTACGCGCCCTCGCGCCTGCGCGCGCCGCTAAGGCGTGTCGGCGAGCGCGGGTCGGGCGAGTTTGAGGAAATCACCTGGGACGAAGCCCTTGATCTGGCGGTCAGCTGGCTGAAACCGCTGCGTGAAACGGCGCCTGAAAAGCTGGCGTTCTTCACGGGGCGCGATCAGTCGCAATCCATGACCGGCTGGTGGGCGCAGGCCTATGGTACGCCGAATTACGCGGCCCATGGCGGGTTCTGCTCGGTCAATATGGCGGCGGCGGGTATCTACACCATGGGCGGCAGCTTTTGGGAATTTGGCGCGCCCGACTGGGACCGTACCAAGCTTTTGATGATCTTCGGGGTGGCCGAGGATCACGACAGCAACCCGATCAAGATGGGGCTGGGCAAGCTCAAGGCGCGCGGGGCCAAGGTGATCGGGGTCAACCCCATCCGCTCGGGCTATAACGCGATTGCGGATGAGTGGGTCGGGATCACGCCGGGCACGGACGGCTTGTTCGTGCTGGCACTGGTGCACGAGTTGCTGAGGGCGGGCAAGGTCGATCTTGGCTATCTGACACGCTACACCAATGCGCCTTTTCTGGTGAACGAGGACGAAAGCTCGGACGACCTCGGGTTGTTTTTGCGCGATGACGACGGCAAACCGCTGGTTCTGGATCGGGCAAGCGGCACGGCTGTCGCGTTTGACGCCCCCGGCATCACGCCTGATCTTGCGGGATCCTGGCGCCATGCGGGCGTTACGCACCGCCCGGTTTTCCAACTGTTGGCCGCGCAATATCTTGGCGAGGAAAACGCCCCCGAAGCGGTTGCCGAGCGTTGCGGGGTGCCTGCCGCACAGATCAAATCAATTGCTGCGGAACTGGCCCGCGTCGCCTTTGACGAGGAAATCGTCATCGATCAGCCCTGGACCGACTGGAAGGGCGAGAAACACGCCCAAATGATCGGCCGTCCTGTCAGCTTTCACGCCATGCGCGGGATTTCGGCCCATTCCAACGGGTTTCAGACCTGCCGCGCGCTCCATATCCTGCAAATCCTCTTGGGCAGTGTCGAGGTTCCCGGCGGGTTTCGGTTCAAACCACCTTACCCCAAGCCGGTCACAGCACACCCCAAGCCGCACGCGGGGTACAAGGCGGGGCAACCGCTCGACGGGCCGCATCTGGGCTATCCGCAGGGGCCTGCCGACCTGTTGCTGGATGAAGACGGTCGCGCCAAGCGCATCGACAAGGCGTTTACATGGGATACGCCGCTCAGCGCGCATGGGATGATGCATATGGTCATCTCAAACGCGCATGCGGGCGATCCTTACAAGATCGACACGCTTTTCATGTATATGGCGAACATGGCGTGGAACTCGTCCATGAACGCAGGCGGCGTGATGGACATGCTGACCGACAAGGACGAAAACGGCGATTACGTCATTCCGCGCATCATTTATTCGGACGCTTACAGTTCCGAAATGGTGGCGTTTGCCGACCTGATCCTGCCCGACACGACCTATCTGGAGCGGCACGATTGCATCAGCCTGCTTGATCGCCCCATTTGCGAGGCCGAGGCGATGGCCGACAGCATCCGCTGGCCCGTCGTTGACCCTGAGCGGCCCGGACACGAAGGCGTGCGCCCGTTTCAAAGCGTGCTGATTGATATTGGCGCGCGGCTTGGGTTGCCGGGAATGGTCAACGAGGATGGCTCGGCCAAATTCAAGGATTACGCGGATTATATCCAGATGCACGAGCGGCGTCCGGGCGTCGGCCCTCTGGCTGGATTTCGTGGGGAAGACGGCAAGGGCGAGGGGAGGGGAGCCCCCAATCCAAAACAGATCGACGCCTATATCGAAAACGGCGGCTTCTGGATGGGCCATATCCCCGAAGAGGCGCAGTTCTTCAAACCCTGGAACGCCGCCTATCAGGATTGGGCGGTTGAACGCGGGCTTTACGACGCCCCGCAACCCTATCTGTTCCAGCTTTATGTGGAACCGCTTCAAAGGTTCCGTCTGGCGGCAATGGGCAAGGGCGACCACCAGCCCCCGGATCATCTGCGCGACCAGATCAAGACCGCGATGACTCCGCTGCCGGTCTGGACCCCGCCGTTTGAGGACGGTGTCGTTGACCCTGAGGAGTACCCGATCCACGCCCTGACGCAGCGCCCCATGGCGATGTATCACAGCTGGGGCACGCAAAACGCGTGGCTAAGGCAGATCCACGGCACCAACCCGCTTTATATGTCCGGCGACATCTGGGCCAAGCACGGGTTTGCCGATGGCGACTGGGCGATTGTCACCTCGCGCAATGGCCAGATCACGGTGCCGGTCGCGCTGATGGAGGGGCTGAACGCCAACACCGTCTGGACATGGAACGCCATTGGCAAGCGCGCGGGGGCCTGGGCGCTTGACGAAAAAGCGCCCGAGGCGGAACGCGGCTTTCTGCTGAACCACCTGATTGATGAACTGCTGCCTGCGCGGAAAGACGGCTATCGCTGGACCAATTCCGACCCGGTCACGGGGCAGGCCGCATGGTTTGACCTGCGCGTGAAGATCGAAAAGGCGCCACCGGGGACACGGCAAAGCGCGCCTCATATCGCGCCTCAGAAATCGCCTGTGGGTAAAGGCCCCAAAGACATCGCCTATGGGAAGGATTTCTGATGACCGCACTTCCCCATACGACGCAGAAGAAACTGGGCCTTGCGATTGATCTTGATACTTGCGTGGGCTGTCACGCCTGTGTTGTCAGTTGCAAGGAATGGAACACCGGCAACTATGGTGCGCCCTTGGCTGATGCGGACGCTTACGGCGCCGAACCCATGGGCACGTTTCTGAACCGCGTGCACGCGTTTGAAGCCAAACAGCCGGGCAAAAACGCGCAAACGGTGCATTTCCCCAAATCCTGCCTTCACTGCGAGGACGCCCCTTGCGTCACCGTTTGCCCCACGGGGGCAAGTTACAAGCGCGAGGAAGACGGGATCGTTCTTGTCAACGAGGACCGCTGCATGGGGTGCGGCCTCTGCGCCTGGGCCTGCCCCTATGGCGCGCGCGAGTTGGACCCGCTGGCCGGGGTCATGAAGAAATGCACGCTGTGCGTCGACCGCATTTACAACGAAAACCTCCCCGAGGAAGACCGCATCCCGGCCTGCGTGCGCACCTGCCCCGCAGGGGCGCGGCACTTCGGAGACTTCGCCGATCCTGACAGCACGGTCTCGCGCCTGTCCGCAGAGCGCGGCGGTATGGACCTGATGCCCGAACAAGGCACCAAACCCGTCAACCGCTATCTGCCTCCGCGTCCCAAGGTGGACATCGACGCAGCTGACACGCTTGCGCCGTTCTTGACGCCAGTCAGCAACGAGGCAACGGGCTTTCTTGGCTGGCTCGACAAAGCTTTGGAGAAAATCTGATGCATCCGTCCCCCTCTGTCATCATCTTCACCAGCCTCTCGGGCCTTGGCTTTGGCCTGATGTTCTGGCTGGGTTTTGGGTTCGTGCCGGTCACGGGTCTTGCGGCCTTTGGCATGTTTTTTGTCGCTTATGCACTGGCCGTCGGGGGATTGCTGGCCTCGACGTCGCATCTGGGGCGTCCGGCGCGTGCCGTGTTCGCCTTTTCCCAATGGCGCACAAGCTGGCTTTCGCGCGAAGGTGTCGCCTCGGTCCTGACGCTGTTGGTGATGGCCCCCGTTGCGCTCTGGCGGATATTTTTCGGGGTCGAGCTTCTATCCCTCGGCTGGCTGGCCGGGATTCTTGCGCTGATAACCGTGTTCACAACCTCGAAAATCTACAACCAGCTGAAAACCGTCCCGCGCTGGAACATGCCGCTGACGCCGGTCATGTTCCTGACCTACGCGCTTGGCGGCGGTGCTTTGCTGGCCGGGCAAACGATGGCAGCGGCGGTCTTGTTGCTGGTCCTGACGGCGCTGCAACTGGCGGTCTGGCAGATGGGTGACAAGGCGTTCAAGGCGGCGGGTCACACAAGCGGGACGGCAACGGGGCTGGGTGATCTCGGCAAGGTGCGGCTGCTGGAAAGCCCCCATTCAAGCCAGAACTACCTGCTGAAAGAGATGGTCTTTCTCATCGGGCGCAAACACGCGCAAAAGCTGCGGTCGATTGCAACGGTGACACTCGGCCTGTTCCCCGTTACGATTTTGTTGTTCCTGCCGGCGACAATGCCGGTCCTGCTTGTCGCCATCAGCTCGCACGTCCTCGGCCTCTTCGTCGCCCGCTGGCTGTTCTTTGCCGAGGCCGAACACGTCGTCGGCATTTATTACGACAAGGGCTAGGGTGTGAAACCCACCCCCACGGATCATCAACAGCCATCCTGCTGCATCTGGATGCACGCAATCGAAATCTGAAAGGACTACGCCATGTTATCAAAAGTCGAGGCAAGTCTGCGAACAGTGACGGACGACCATCTGGACGGAGACATCGTGTCGCTCGGCCTGGTTTCGAACATCATCGAAAATGACGGAACGGTGGTTTTTTCCATCAAGATGCCAAAAGAATACCAAGGCGACGCCACTGCTTTGCGTGACGCCGCGAAGAACGCCGTGGCCGCGATCGATGGCGTGAAGAAGGTGCTGCTGGCCTTTACGACCGAGGGAAGCGAGCAATTCGATCCCAGCCAACAACCCCCGAAACTGTCCCGAAAGAAAGAGCGCGCCCTTGGCCCGGATTTGCGCCCGGCACCCGGATCCATCCCCGGCGTGCGCACGATCCTGGCTGTTGCCTCGGGAAAAGGTGGTGTCGGAAAATCGACGACCGCAACCAACCTGGCGGTGGCCATGCGCGCATTGGGGCTGAAGGTCGGCCTCTTGGACGCGGATATCTACGGGCCGTCCATACCGCGTCTTTTGAACATGACGGGACGGCCGGAAATCGAAAACGACCGGATCGTCCCGATGGCGAAATACGGCCTCAAGGTCATGTCGATGGGGTTCCTGCAGGACGAGGAATCGCCGGTGATCTGGCGCGGGCCGATGGTCGTGTCCGCCCTGATGCAAATGGTGCGCGAAGTGGACTGGGGCGTGCTTGACGTTCTGGTGCTGGACATGCCGCCGGGCACCGGGGATTCACAACTGACCATGGCGCAACAGGTGCCTCTGACAGGGGCGGTCATCGTTTCGACCCCGCAGGATCTGGCGCTGGTCGACGCACGCAAGGGGCTGAAGATGTTCAAGAACGTGGATGTTCCGATCCTCGGGATCATCGAAAACATGAGCACGTTCATCTGCCCTCATTGCGGGGAAAGCTCGGATATTTTCGGCCATGGCGGGGCGGAGGAGGAATCTCACAAGCTGGGCGTTCCCTTCCTGGGGGCGATACCGCTTCATATGGACATTCGTCGCCACTCCGACGCGGGCACACCCGTTGTCATGTCCGAACCCGACGGCCCGCACGCAACCATTTTCAAGAAAATCGCGATGCGGATTGCGGCGCGGATGTTGCCCGAAGATGACGACTGACGGAATTTCAGGCGTTATTTGTCGCAGTAAAGATCGTAAAGCGTTGCGATGACGGCCTCAGCCTCGGGGCTGGCCAGCGCGTAAAACACCGATTGCGCCTGCCGCCGCGTCGTCACCAGCTTTTCGCCGCGGAGATTGGCAAGTTGCTGGGAAAGGGCCGACTGCGTCATGCCGACGTGCCGCTCCAGTTCCTGCACGGATTTTTCCCCTTGCAGCAGATGACACATGATCATCAGCCGCGATTTGTTGGCCATGACCTTGAGTAATGTGCTGGCCTTTTCCGCATTTTCCTGAAGCTCGGAAATATCCATGTCTTTTGTTTTTTCAGCCAGCGCCTGCACGATCCACCCACCTTTCTGCAAAAAAACCCACGCATTAAGAACACAAAGCCACCACGTGTTACAAGCTGCGCGATCACTGATGCTTGATCAGCGTCGGGAATTCTTGACCCATTGCCGCATTCAGTGTATTCACTAATTCTAATAAGCTAAAGTATCAACAAGAATCTCAACAGCAGCCAAGAGGGAAGACACATGCTGGACGACGCGACACCGGGCGGTCTCGACAATGCAAAAAGCATGTCGATCATCGTGACCAAGGGAACACTCGACTGGGCCTATCCGCCCTTTATTCTTGCAACGACCGCCGCCGCAATGGATGTGAATGTGACGATGTTCTTCACTTTTTACGGCCTGCCGCTCTTGAACAAGAACCTCGATCTCAAGGTCTCGACTTTGGGTAATCCGGCCATGAAGATGCCGATGGCAGGCATGCATATGGCGATGCCCAACATCGTTGGTGCCATTCCGGGCGTGGATCGCGCGTGCACGACGATGATGAAGAACCTGATCAAGAAGAAAGGTGTCGCCTCGATCGAAGATCTGCGCGAGGCGGCGGTTGAGACGGACGTGCGGATGATCGGTTGTCAAATGACGATGGACCTGTTTGAGTTTTCGCCCGACGACATGATCGACGGCATAGAAATCGGCGGGGCCGCGACCTATATGGAAACCGCGCTGAAATCGGACATCAATCTTTACATCTGATCCGACAAAACAACGACACATATCAATCTGAAAGGCACGCGATAAATGTCCGAACATGTTCTGAACGCCGAGGGGTTGAACTGCCCGTTGCCTATACTCAAGACAAAAAAGGCGCTGAAATCAATCCCGCAGGGCGAGATTCTGACCGTCAGCGCAACTGATCCCGGTTCGATCGCCGACATGGCGGCCTTTTGCAATCAGACCGGAAACGAGTTGGTGAATTCGTCCAACGATGGCAGTATTTACAAGTTCGAGATCCGGCGCGCCTGATCGCGTTCGAACCTGACCATTCAAACGGACCCCGGCGCTTTGTCGGGGTCTTTTCGTTTCCTACCAACGGCCATTTTCGTTGACCCTTTTTTGTGGGTG
>CAYXNM010000137.1:0-6943 GCA_964466385.1 uncultured Rhodobacter sp.
GAGCCCGAAGCGACCAATGCTGCGTGATGAACCGATGGCGGCTTTGCGCAGTTAGCGATCTTCGTGAAGTCACGCGGACTGCCCTAACCTGCCTTTCAATAGCTTATCGAATATTGCACTGTGGCACCCCTGAAGCGGTTCACGGGACATCGTGCTGTCTCTTCATAAATTGGAGATCCCGAACTTCAACATTCCAAAAGCGGGTGGCCTGAATAACGTCGCTAAACGAATTGCCGCACGCATCGGCACACAGGCAGCAATCTCTCCGCTTTGACGCGTTGACAAGTTGTTGAACATAATCTCGAAAAACGAAATGCTGACATTTAAAGTCATGACTCGTTTCCGCGTTCGAGTCTTTTGTTTGGATCGTATGGCACCTTCGGATCGACTCGAAATGTAGGCAAAAGTCGCGCGTTCAGGTCATTTTCGTGCCCGTTGAAAAGATTTCCGGTACAGCTAAATTGTACAAAATAAACAAAAATGCAACCACAACGGCAAAAAAATACCAGTTTTACCCCTGTTCTGCTGTAGTCTGCCAAAATGTAGGTCGCTAACTTCAAACTGGAGAAGCAGCCGATGCGCTACTCAATCGAGCTGCGAGGAGCGGTTTGAAAGAAAGGGGTAGGGAATGATGCAACCGGATCTAGAAGTTGTCCAAATAGGGCGCGGTGAGTCATTTAGAGCCTATGAACACGGCTATCCCTTTTCAACGGTGCGCTGGCATTTTCACCCTGAGTATGAGCTGCATCACGTCGTCGCGACGACGGGGCGTTACTTCGTTGGCGACTTTATAGGCAGGTTTGAACCTGGAAATCTTGTACTGACCGGCCCGAATTTGCCGCACAATTGGGTGAGCGATGTTGAGGCCGACGAAATAGTTCCGCTGCGCAATCGGGGGATACAATTCACGGATGAGGCCATCCGTGGCGCGATGGACATCCTTCCCGAGCTTCAATGCCTTTCAGATATGCTGGACAAAAGCCGCAGTGGCCTGTTGTTTTCGAAAGCCACGTCTGAGGTCGTAGAACCCTATTTGGCCGAACTGTTGCATGCGTGTGGTATCCGCCGGATCGAGCTTTTCATTGGGATCGTTGGCGCCCTTAGTCAGGACCGCCAAACGCATCAACTGACCGGTGCCGAGTACTTGCCTGACCCTTCGGGCTACATGTCCTCTGGGCTGAACAGGGCCCTTGCTTTCATTGATGCTAACCTGACTGAACCATTTAACGAAGGTGAACTGGCTGAGATCGCTGGCGTAAGTCGAACAACCTTTTCACGCAGCTTCCGGAAGCACACGGGCATGTCCCTTGTGCGCTATGTTAATCGACTGCGCATCGGTCTCGCCTGTCAATTGCTCGTCTCAGATCACGGCGGGAAGATCACTGACATCTGCTTTGCATCTGGGTTCAACAACCTGTCGAACTTCAATCGTCAATTTGCAGCACAGAAAGGGATGTCACCTTCGCGGTTCCGATCCCGAATGCTCGAACATGCGACCACGAATTTCGGCTCAGATCGAAGTATCCAAGCGGCGTAGGGCGCCGCGCGAGATAAGGACAGACCCGACGGGAACGTCCGCTACCGCTGACAAAGAATGTATCTGCATCCTGCCGGTCTCTTCCGGCGGGGCGGTACCCCGCCGCCGGTTTACAGAACACAGCCGGTCAACCAAGAGAGAAACCAACAGAGGAAAGTCCAATGAAATGTAAGTTAACAACAGTTGCCGCGACGCTTACGGCGCTCTTTCTAAGCAGCACCGCAAGCTATCCTCAAACAACAGGAACCGTAGCGTTCTTGATGCCTGATCAAGGGTCGACCCGCTATGACGAGCACGATTGGCCCGGCTTCCAGGCAGAAATGGAATTGCTTTGCCCAGATTGCAAAACCATTTACCAGAATGCCACCAACGACGTCGCGCTACAACAGCAGCAATTCAACTCGGTGATTGCGCAAGGCGCGACCGTTATCGTGCTTGATCCTGTGGATTCGGGTGCAGCAGCTGCGATGGTCGAATTGGGCCAAGCACAAGGTGTCAAAGTTGTGGCCTATGACCGGCCAATCCCCGATCGCGCACCAGACTTCTATGTCTCCTTTGACAATGAAGGGATTGGTTTTGCCATCGCGCAAAGCCTCATTGAGCATCTTCGTATAATGGGTGTCTCACCCGAAGGTGTCGGTGTTCTTCAAGTTAACGGATCTCCAACCGATGCAGCCGCTGGCTTGATCGCTGATGGCTCGCGCAGGGCGGTTGAAGAGTCTGAATTTGAGCATCTTGCTGAGTTTGACACGCCAAACTGGGCGCCGCCAAAAGCACAGGAATGGGTTGCGGGCCAGATCACGCGTTTTGGAGACCAAATCGTGGGTGTGGTTGCGGCCAATGATGGCACCGGTGGCGGTTCAGTTGCGGCTTTGAAAGCGGCTGGTGTTGATCCAATCCCACCAGTCACCGGCAACGACGCCGAGATAGCTGCACTTCAGCGCATCATCGCCGGCGATCAGTTCAATACGATCTCCAAGCCTAGCGAAATTGTGGGGGGGGCTGCGGCCAATGTCGCATTCACATTCTTGAGCGGTGGCACTCCTGAAGCGACAACGACGCTTTACGATGCACCCTCGCAACTCTTTGTGCCGGCCGTCGTGACACGTGGCAACCTCAAGGAAATCGTGATCGACACAGGCATCGTGACTGCAGAGCAACTTTGTACCGATAATTTCGCCGCATTTTGTGCTGAACTCGGCATCGAGTGATCGAGAACACGGCGTCGGTCCTCCCACCGACGCCGCAAAAAAGGGTTGCTGGCGGACAAGTGTGCCGCCAGCACCAAGCCAAATTGGAGGGGACCACCGTATGACACAGACACAAACAAAGCGAAAACACGGGGACTTACTCTTGAAAATGAGTGGAGTTTCCAAACAATTCGGCGCTGTCACAGCCTTGGGCGACATTGAGTTGGAAGTCCACGCTGGCGAGGTCGTCGCTCTGGTCGGAGACAATGGCGCGGGCAAGACGACACTGGTTAAAGTGCTTGCCGGGGTGCATCAACCGACGTCCGGCACGATCGAATATCTCGGTGAGGAAGTAACGTTCGACAACCCCCGCAAAGCGCTTGAAATGGGAATTGCGACGGTTTTTCAAGATCTTGCACTTTGTGAGAATCTAGATGTCGTTGCAAATCTGTTCCTTGGTCAAGAGATTTCACCATGGCGGCTGAACGAAGTAGAAATGGAAGTCCGCGCGTGGAATTTGCTCCAAGAACTGGCGGCCCGTATCCCGTCGGTCCGCGAGCCCATCGCATCACTTTCCGGCGGGCAGCGTCAAACAGTTGCGATTGCGCGTTCGCTTGTCATGGAACCTAAAATAATCATGCTCGACGAGCCGACGGCAGCTCTTGGTGTCGCCCAAACCGCGGAGGTTCTGAACCTCATTGAACGGGTAAGTGGCCGAGGACACGGGGTGATCCTGATTTCCCATAACATGGAAGACGTACGCGCAGTCGCTGACCGAATTGTTGTGCTGCGTCTTGGCCGAAACAATGGCGTGTTTACAACCGAGAATTCGCATGAGGAACTTGTCTCTGCGATCACCGGTGCCTCTGACAACTCTGTTTCCCGGCGCGAGGCACGCAAACTCGAAACGACGACAGATTGAGCGTAGGACAGAAAATGACCGTCGACAACAATAACCAACAACTTGATCGCGCAGATACGCGTGTACGTCACGACGAGGGAATTTCCGGCGCAATCCGAGAGTTTATAGACCGGACAAGATCCGGGGATTTAGGGATGCTTCCAGTCCTTGCCGGCCTCGTTCTTATCTCGGTCGTCTTTTCTTCGCTTAACCCGATCTTTCTCGCGCCGATCAACCTCGCCAATCTTCTTTTCGATGCGTCCGCCGTCGGGTTCATTGCTCTTGGCATCATATTTGTGTTGCTGCTCGGAGAAATCGATCTCTCAGTTGGGTCAATGAGTGGACTCGCTTCCGCGATGATCGGCGTCATTTGGGTGAAAACAGGTCTGCCGCTTCCCCTGGCGATACTGGGGGCATTAGCTGCCGGGGCGTTCGTTGGCCTACTTTTCGGCCTTCTGCGAAATCGTTTTGATATGCCAAGCTTCGTGGCAACTCTAGCTGGGCTCCTCACTCTATTGGGCTTGCAACTCTACATCCTTGGACCAACGGGTTCAATTAACCTGCCGTTCACATCTCCGCTCGTGCGGTTTGGTCAGCTTTTGATCATGCCAGCGTGGCTGTCTTATACGCTGGCAATCCTGCCGGGACTCCTGCTTATCTATGGCGAAATTGTTGCTGCGAAACGTCGCAATGAAGCGAACCTTTCTTCCGCGAATCTAAGCGTCACTGTTATTAAGGCTGTGATCATCACGGCTGTTTTGGTCTTTGCCGTTTACTACCTCGAAAAGGGCCGAGGCGTGCCGTGGATGTTTGCCGTATTCACTCTTGTTGTTGTGTGTGCTGAGTACGCGCTGACACGCACAAAGTGGGGGCGCTCAATGTTCGCTATCGGTGGTAACGCCGAAGCGGCCAGAAGATCCGGGATTAATGTGGATTCGATCCGAATGTCGGCCTTTGTGCTGTGTTCAACCTTTGCAGCGCTTGGTGGTGTTTTCTCGTCGGCGAGACTGGCCTCAGCAAGCATTCAGGCGGGAACTGGCGATGTCAATCTTAATGCAATCGCGGCAGCGGTCATTGGCGGCACCTCTCTCTTTGGAGGTCGTGGTTCAGCATGGTCAGCTCTCTTGGGTGTTCTGGTCATCATGGCCATCTCGAACGGTTTGACGCTTCTCAACCTGAGTTCCTCGCTTCGCTTCATGATTACCGGCGGCGTTCTTGCCTTTGCGGTCATCGTGGACTCAATCGCCCGACGCTCACGTGCCAGCCATGGCCGCGCGTAATACCAAAGGATGAGCGCCATGACCCAACAGCTTTCTGGAAAAACTGCCGCGATTACAGGTGCCGCCTCTGGGATCGGATTGGAGTGCGCACGCACAATGATCGCGGCAGGTGCTGACGTCGTGCTGATCGACCGATCGGAGGAGGGGTTGGCACGTGTCTGTGCAGACCTAGGCGACAAAGCGCATCCTCTGGTCGTCGATCTTCTTGACGGACCCGTGGTCACGGCAATGCTGCCCAAAATTCTTGACCTTGTCGGGGGGGTGGACATTTTTCATGCCAATGCAGGTGGATACATCGGGGGTGCTGTTGCCGACGGAGATCCCGACGTCTGGGACAGGGTGCTTAATCTAAACACCAATGCGGTGTTCCGATCTGTTCACGCGGTGTTGCCTCATATGATTGCCCAGAAACGCGGCGATATCATATTCACAAGCTCAGTTGCAGCCGTGACACCAGTTGTGTGGGAGCCAATCTACACTGCCTCGAAATATGCAGTGCAAGCGTTCTTGCACGCGACCAGACGCCAGTTGATCAAACACAATATTCGCATGGGGGCGGTGTTGCCCGGCCCGGTGATATCGCCACTGCTTGATGACTGGCCGAAAGCGAAAATGGATGAAGCGCTGGCCGCAAAGGCGCTGATGGGGACCAAAGAGGTCGCCGATGCGGTGATGTTTATGGTGACACGCCCGCCAGGGGTTGTGGTGCGCGACCTGACGATATTGCCGCATGGATGCGACATCTGAACCACCAGAAACCGTTCTACACCAAAGAACACTTTAGGAAAGAGTTGGAATTCTAAATGCCGAAAAAAGAGAATTTACTGAACCGTTTCAAGCTTGATGGCAAAGTTGCTCTTATCACGGGTGGTACCCGCGGTATCGGCCTGTCCACGGCCAAAGCCCTCGGAGACGCGGGCGCACGGCTTTTCATTAGCGCGCGCAGCGACAGCGCTGAGGCAGAAAAGACGCTGAATGATCTGGGCTATGAAAGCACTTTTATCGCCGCCGATCTGACCGATCCACAGGCACCGGCTGCTCTTATTGCAGATGTTCTTGACCAGTCTGGCCAGCTTGACATTTTGATCAATAATGCCGGTGTCGCCATACACGGCGATACGGCAGAGTTCCCTTACGAGGATTTGCGACGCCTGATGTCGCTGAATGTTGATGCGGTGTTTCGTTGTTGTAGCGCTGCTATTCCGGCTATGCGGGTGCAAGGCGGCGGGGCAATTGTCAATGTCGGGTCCATGTCCGGTATCGCCTCGAACATCCCGCAAAATCAAGTTGCCTACAACAGTTCGAAGGCAGCTGTTCACATGATGACCAAGAGTCTGGCCAGCGAACTTGCCTTGGACAATATCCGCGTAAATGCCCTCGCGCCCGGTTACATTCAGACTGACATGTCCCAAGGCGGCATCGACAACCCCGAGTGGTTCCCGATCTGGAGAGATATGACGCCGATGCAGCGTGTCGGCCAACCAGAAGAGGTGGCGATGGCCGCGCTTTTCCTCGCCTCTCCTGCGTCAAGCTACGTAACGGGCGACATTCTGGTGATCGACGGCGGATACACCACGCGATAACACCCTCAAGGGACGAATTTGAATACCAATGACCAACACACAACGACTTGCGGGAAAGACCGCACTCATTACCGGCTCGGCGCGCGGCATTGGCCGTGGCTTCGCTGGGCGCTTTGTTCGGGAAGGCGCCCGCGTCGCCATAACCGATATTGATCTTGATGCTGCACAGAAAACAGCGTCTGAAATCGGAGACGCGGCAATCGCGCTGCACATTGATGTGACCGATCAGAATAGCATCGACGCTTGCGTAGCCGTTGCTGTGGACGCCTTTGGCGGTATCGACATTCTCATCAACAATGCAGCGCTTTTCGATGCGGCCCCAATTGCTGACGTCACGCGCGCCAGTTTTGACCGGCTCTACGCCGTGAATGTTGCGGGTACGATGTTCACGATGCAGGCGGTCGCCCGCCACATGATTGCGCGCGGTCAAGGTGGAAAAATTATCAATATGG
>CAYXNM010000138.1:0-6938 GCA_964466385.1 uncultured Rhodobacter sp.
GCCCCGGGCCGGTTAACAGGCGCTGAAAGCGCCCCGGCCCTGCGCCTGCCCGTCCGGGCGGGCTGGCGCTTTCGCCGATGTCGCGCATTCCGTAGAGTTTGTTCGGACTTTGCGGGGATAAAATGCCCCGAACCGGCGTTGCGCGCGCTACCCTACGGGCAGGCGCTGCGCCGTGCGGGGATGGATTGAACCGGGGAATTGTCAACGTCCCCTCAGGCCTGAAATTCTCCCCCGGAGCGTTTCCAGGACGGCCCTCACCCCCCCACGCAGGGCGGGCGCGAACCTTGTGTTTTTCCTGATTTCTATGATATGAACATTGAATCCACGATATTAGAGCCGCGCGTTCGTTGGCGGGTTTTCCCGCGGCCCGCCCCGTTGCCAAAGTGCGGGTTGAACAGCGTACCCGATATAAAGGGGGTGCCTGGGGTGCCCGGCCTTGGTCAGCCCCAGATGCCAAAGCGCACGCGGGGTCGAACGCATCAGCTTTTCCACCTCGGCGCCTCTGTCAAGATGCGCGCCATGCGTTCCCCACGCACAGATGACGTCGTCCGCCCAGTTGCAGGCGGTCTTGATGGCGTCGTCATTACCCGGTCCGACCGGATCGGCTTGACTGCGCATGTCGCCCGGATCGGTCGCACGCCACGCAAAAATATTGCAGACCCGAAACGAGCCATACCCAAGGTGCCGTGCACGGCGCTCGCAGCGTTCGACCGTGGGGTCGTTTTGAAGCTCGGTCGCGGTTGACGGATTGAGCATGACAAACAGCAGTTTTCCGGACCCCCGCTTCCACGTTCGCGTCAGGCTGAAGCGATAGTTTTCGCAATCGCTGTAGATGGCCGCGCTGACGGTGTCATTGGCGGTGTGGCTGCGCGTGATCATTCGGAAACCACAAAAACGCGTGTCGGGGACAGGAGGCCGCTGCGATATTCCCCAACGGCCACCGCGCGTCCCTCCAGCGATGCCCACGCCAGATCGCCGTATTCCGCAGGCGCGTTCAGAACCTTGCCGGCGTTCCCGTTTCGCATTCTGGCCGCTCCTTCGGGGGTTGCGCGCAACTCGGGCAAGTCTGCCAACCCGGTTTCCAGGGGCAAAAGGTAAGCGTCCAGATCAGGCGATCTGGCCAATAATTCGATCGTTTCCAGCGAAATACCGTCCTGGGCGTCAAACGGGCCGGACCAGATGCGTCGCAGCGACTGAACATGGGCAAAGCAGCCCAGGTCCTGGCCGATGTCACGCGCAATGGCGCGCACGTACCCGCCCTTGCCGCAGACCATTTCCAGAACCAGATGATCCGCGTCGGGTCGGTCCATGAAGGCGAGCGATTCCACCCAGAGCGGACGCGCCTGAAGTTCCGGCGCATTGCCATCACGCGCCAGCTTGTAAGCGCGCTGCCCATCGACCTTGACAGCCGAGAATTTCGGAGGAACCTGCATGATATCGCCTGTATACCGCGGCAGGGTTGATCGGATCTCCTGATCGTTGGGACGTGCATCCGAGGTTTCGATGACCTGTCCCTCGGTGTCGTCGGTGTTTGTTGACTGACCAAGGCGGACCGTAAAACGATAGGCCTTGAGCGCGTCGGTAATGAAGGGAATCGTTTTGGTTGCCTCGCCAAAAGCGATGGCAAGAACGCCGGTCGCCTCGGGGTCGAGCGTTCCGGCATGTCCGGCCTTGCGGGCATCAAACGCCCACCTTGCCTTGTTGACGACCGCGCTCGAACTGATCCCGGCGGGCTTGTCCACCACCAGCCAGCCGGAAATGTCGCGGCCCTTTTTGCGTCCTCGCCCCATGACTCAGCCCAGTTCGACCTTTTTTGCCTGCCATTTGGCCGAAACCCGCTCAAAGCGTGCCTGATCGTTGGCATAGACATTCCTGATGGCGGCTTTCAGGTCGTCTGACAGGATTTCCGATCTTGAGAACAGTTTTTTCGACGTGTTGCGGGTGCGAACGGCCTCCATCTTTTCACGGATATCCGGAACGACCGACCCCAGCACAAGGGGGAGTTGCCACGAAAGCCCGTCCAGCGTCAAAAGCTGTGGATCCAGGCCCGAAATCTTCCGGAGCCTGACGGATTGCCTTTGCCAGTGGGGGTTCGGCTTGCCTTCTTCCCCCGTGTCCAGGTTGCGCCCGAACCAGTTGACCGTTTTCAGGCAATTAAGGCGATGCCCCGCAAGATCCGTCCCCACGTTGGGGTCAAGGCCGGCTGCACGTGTCACGCGTTTGCGCATGCCACTGTCGGCTTCGTTCTGCGCATTGGCGATCTTGTCAAAGTAGAGCGACAGGAACCGGTCGACAGGATCGCGAATAACCGCGAACAGGGCGGGCGAGGATTTCAGGATCGCCTCGGGTATGAGGTCGGCTTTGAAGAAATCCCCGTTATGGGCATGAACGCGGCGGCTGTCCGGATGGGCTGTTCCATGATCAAGCATATAAAGAAGATTGCGCAGATAGGTGCAGCCGCATTTGGTGATCTGAAGGTAAAAAACAGGGTAGCGGTCGGTCGTCAGCAGGACTTTGCCGCGACCGGGTGCGGTCAGGGCAGGGCCGGAAAACCAGTCAGGATCAAGCTTGCTCATCATCCTCTTTCGCCGCAACGTCGCGTTTGACCCGCTCCTGATCCAACAGGCGCCTTGTTTCGTCCATCTGATCAAACGTCCGGTCGGCAACAAAGTTCAGTTCGGGCGAGAATTTGAGCTGAACGTTGCGGTTCAGGTGACGCCGAATTTCCGATTTGTGCCGGTTGAGTGCGGTGATCGCGATATCGACATCATGCCCGCCAAGCGGCATGACATGCACGGTCGCCGATTTGAGGTCGGGGCTTGTGCGTACCTCACCGACCGTGATGGACATGTGGGCGATATCCTCGTCATACAAATCTCCGCGTGCCAGAACTTCGGCAAGCGTTCTTCGAATAAGCTCGCCGACGCGCAACTGCCGCTGCGAGGGACCGGTCTGGTCGTTGAATTTGCGCTTGCTCATGACGGTTGGCCCTTTTTCGGACGGCTTATTCGAGAAAGGGAAATCTTGCAACCGGCTGTGCGCTCTGGCAAATGTCAAAGCAGGTGTAGGCTTTGGAGCTCTGAAATGAAGACGTTGCCGGGAATCGCGATCACGGGGGCCTCGGGCCGCATGGGGCAGATGCTGGTCCAAATGGTCAATTCCAGTGACAAGGTGACGTTGTCGGGCGTGACGGAACGAAAAGGGCACCCGTGGATCGGGCGCGATCTGGGCGTGTGCATGGGTGGTTCGGAAACCGGAATCACGGTCATGGACGACGCGCTCGATGTGTTTGCAACGGCCCGTGCCGTGATCGATTTCACATCTCCAGCCGCCAGTCTGGAATACGCGGGACTGGCAGCGCAGGCGCGACTGGTACATGTCATAGGCACAACCGGAATTCCGGACGGCGATAACGCGAAATACGCGGCCGCCGCCCGTCATGCCGTGATCATCCGGGCCGGAAACATGAGTTTGGGCGTCAACCTCATGACGGTTCTGACGCGCAAGGTCGCCCAGGCGCTGGACGAGGATTTTGATATCGAAATCGTCGAAAGCCACCATCGGCACAAGGTCGATGCGCCTTCGGGAACGGCACTCATGCTGGGCGAGGCGGCAGCCAAAGGCCGCGATGCCGGCTTGTCAGAGGTCCAGGCGCGCGGTCGCGACGGAATCACGGGCGCGCGAAAGCGCGGCGATATCGGGTTTGCCTCGGTTCGCGGGGGGGATGTGGTCGGTGAACACGATGTCATTTTTGCAGCCGACGGCGAACGTCTGGTGTTGCGCCATCTGGCAACCGATCGCAGCATTTTTGCGCGCGGAGCATTGAAAGCAGCGCTTTGGGGGTTGGACAAGAAGCCGGGCGAATACAATATGATCGACGTTTTGGGCCTGTAGCGGGGGCGGATGTTCGGCAACGCTCAGGGTCCGAGTTTCGCGTGAACCTCGTCAAGGTCGATCCTGGCGACCGGCATTTTGTTGGACGGGTCGAACCGGTCGTATTTGAAAAGCTCGAAATCACGGTGATAGATTTCCCAAACGAGGTGCATCGACAGATCGTCAAAGTAATCCTCGACCGGGTGGGCGCGTTTGGGACCGTGCCCTTCGGATTCGTTGAATCTTGGCATGGTATCGATGTCCAGCGGATGCGCCGGATCGATATGTTTCAGAACATCCTTCATGCCGGATTTGAAGTCTTCCGTTGAAATCACCGCGTCGTAATGCCCTCCACCGTGGATCAGTGTCGAGGCATGACCCGAAACCGACGACCAGTGAATGTCGGGGTCCATCGGGCGGCGGTGTTTTATCGTGTCACGCGCGAACAGCAGAAACCGCCGGAAACTGGCGATCTGGTCGAATTCCCCGTCAACGGTGACGCCGTATTTCTGGATCAACAGCGGCACGAGCTTGCCGCGATACCGTTTCCCGTTGCGTTGAATGCCGCAGATCTTGTCGAAAAAGGCCGACAGGACGCGTGTGTAAGGATTGCGGACGCAGGTGAAGGTATAACCCTTGTGCGCCCTGATGGAGGAGGTCAGTTTTGGCTGGCTTTCGAGTATCGACCACTTGTGAAGACCCCTTGTCGCGTCATGGATGTCGCCATCAAAATATTCCCCGTGGTCGATGTAATACATCACCTGCCCGATGGTCGAGCACGCGCACTTGGGAATGACCCGGTAAACCAGATCTTCCCCTGTCGTCATCCACGTTCCCGGAAACCCCATTTCGGTACCCCTGCCGCCGGCCGCTCATCCAACATTTACACTTGTCAGCCAGTTTGCCCGCAAAAGATCAAAGTAAGGGTGGTTTTTCAACGAAAGTTTGGTTTTATGTTGGCAACAAAAAGAAGAAATGAGGATGCAGCGGGCAAAATGGCCAAAATCGCCTATATTCTGCTTTGTCACCAGAACCCTAAGGCGGTGATCCTTCAAGTGCGTCAACTGATCGCGGCCGGCGATTTTGTGGCCGTTCATTTTGACGCGCGCGCCGGAAACGATGATTTTGCCATGATCGAGGCCGCTTTCAGGGAAAACACCCACGTTGTCCTTGCGCCTCGCGTGAAATGCGGTTGGGGTGAATGGTCGTTGGTCCGCGCCACACTGAATGCACTTCATTCCGCGCACACGGCCTTTCCGCGCGCGACCCATTTCTACATGGTGTCAGGCGATTGCATGCCGGTGAAGTCGGCGGCGTATATTCACGGTTTCCTTGACCGGACAAACAAGGATTTTATCGAGTCGTTCGACTATTTCGACAGCGACTGGATCAAGACGGGTATGCGGGACGAACGTCTGATCTACCGACATTTCGTGAATGAGCGGAAACACAAGAAACTGTTTTATGCAGGGCTGGAATTGCAAAGGAAACTGGGTTTCAAGCACACTATTCCCCGGGATCTGAAAATCATGGTTGGTTCGCAGTGGTGGTGCCTCCGCCGAAATACGCTTGGCGCGATCTTTGATCTGCTGGAGGAACGTCCGGACATCGTCAGGTTTTTCCGCCGAACATGGATCCCGGACGAGACCTTTTTTCAGACCCTTGTGCGGCATCTGGTGGCGCATGACGAAATAGACCCCAGCACGCTGACCTTTCTGATGTTTTCGGATTACGGTTTGCCGGTAATGTTTTACAACGATCATTATGATTTGCTGGTGTCGCAGAATTTCCTGTTCGCACGCAAGATTTCGCCTGAAGCGTCTGAACTCAAACAACGGCTGGGTGCGTTATACGCCAGCGGCCAGATCGAATTCGACATCTCGAACGAAGGCCGCCGCCTTTATCACTACCTGACCCGGCAAGGGCGTCACGGACGACGGTTTGCGCCTCGATTCTGGGAACGCGAGAGCACGTTGGGGCGCGAGCGCGAACTCTTGGTGATTGTCTGCAAGAAGTGGCACGTGGCCAAACGACTGCTGAACGCGATCCGGCATGAAACCAATCTCCACGGGGTCGAATATCTGTTTGACGAGCAGGATGCCCGGTTGCCGCATCTTGGGGGCCTTGAAAACGGAATGTCCAAACGAACGCGGCATCGTCGTGCGATGATGCGGTTGCTGTTTGATTATTACGAAACCGACCGGCTGGCGATTTGCCTCGATCCTGGAAACGTGGACCTGCTGAAAGATTTCTATTCGGACCGTTGCACGACCAGAACTCTTGAAGTGGAATGCAATCTTGACGATGAATACCTGATCGGCCACGCTAGGCGCTCGGGTCTTGCGGGCGAAAAAACGTCGCCCGAAACGTTTGCCCGGCTGATCCCGACGATCCGGCAGGAGTTGCACTTTCAGGGCGACGTTCTGCGCGATCAGAACTTTCCCCATTATTACCGCATCAGCGAGCATGCCAGCAACGCTGAAAACACCGTTCCCCTCTCTGCCTTTCTGGACATGCCAGCGGAAAAGGCATCAGCCATCGCCGCCACGGAAAGACTATTCTCGGAGTTGACACAATGAGTTACGACTATGACGATCAAAACATCTTTGCCAGGGTCTTGCGCGGGGAAATCCCGAATTCGACTGTTCTGGAAACGGAACATTCTCTGGCGTTCAACGACATCCAGCCGCAGGCCCCTGATCATGTGCTGGTGATCCCCAAGGGTTCCTATGTGTGTTTTGACCATTTCGCCGATGCCGCCAGCGATGCCGAGATCGTCGATTTCAACCGTGCCATTGCCGAGGTGTGCCGGATGCTGGGCGTCAAACCGGGGGAAGGCGGCGAAGGGTATCGCATGATTTCGAACGCGGGTGAAAACGGCGTGCAGGAAGTCCAGCATCTGCATGTTCACATCCTTGCCGGGCGTTGGCTGGGTCGAATGTTGAAAAAGCCCGACCAGACGCCCTGATACCAACGGCCCAAAAGATTGACCCTCCAAATTGCGTGAGGGCAGGGCCGCTTCCGGTCTGAAGGGAACGTTGAGAGTTACCCCGGGCCGGTTAACA
>CAYXNM010000139.1:0-6919 GCA_964466385.1 uncultured Rhodobacter sp.
GTCTTTGTGGCCCAAATATCCCCGCCGGAGGCGGCGGTCCAAACCCCGGTCTGCGCTTCAAGCGCTTTTTTCCCGGCAGCGGGATCGCCTCGTGTTCACCTGCCGTCAAACCGGACCTCTTTACGCGCAACCCGGTGTTCCCGCCACTCGGTTCGGCGTTTCGCAGCGGCGCGCGAATCAGCGATGTTGTTCCCGCGGATCGGAACGAGGACGCGCAGGGAGCGAACCCGAGCCCCGGCCCGCGCCCCATGCGCGTGCCAATTGCCGCCACGCCCGCGATTCGTCGGACGCGACGCGGGTTGGGTATCGAAAACCCGGCATTGGGATGGATTATTCGCACAGTTGCCTGAAACCACAGGGTTTTCATTTGCTAAAAGCCTGTCTAGACTGGGAATTACTGAATTCTACAATGGGAGAGAATAATGAAAAGAATGCTACTTGCCACTGCGGCAACCGCGTTACTTGCAACGGGCGCTTTCGCCGAGGACGTCAAACTGGGGATCATCTTTGGGTTCACCGGTCCGATCGAATCGCTGACACCACCCATGGCAGACGGCGCTGAACTGGCCATGAAAGAGGTCACCGAGTCCGGTGCTCTGCTCGGCGGGTCCACCGTGACCAGCGTTCGGGCGGACTCCACCTGTATCGACAGCGGCGCTGCCACTGCCGCTGCGGAACGCCTCATCACGGCTGACAAGGTCAATGGCATCGTGGGCGCTGACTGCTCGGGTGTCACGGGCGCGATCCTGCAAAACGTCGCGCGCACGAACGGCATGGTCATGATTTCGCCGTCCGCGACATCACCGGCCCTGTCAACGGCCGAGGATGATGGCCTCTTTTTCCGGACAGCACCCTCTGACGCGCGTCAGGGACAGGTGATGACGGATATCCTGATGGAACAGGGCGTCAAGTCCGTGGCCGTCACCTACACCAACAACGACTACGGCAAGGGTCTTGCGGATTCGTTCCAGGCTGCGTTCGAAGCTGCCGGCGGCACGATCACGATCAATGCCGCCCACGAGGACGGCAAGGCCGATTACTCGGCTGAAGTCGGCGCACTGGCATCCGCCGGCGGTGATCGTCTGGTCGTTGCAGGGTACGTGGATCAGGGCGGTTCGGGCATTGTGCGCGCAGCGCTTGATACCGGTGCGTTTGACACCTTCCAGTTCCCTGACGGGATGTATGGTGACACGCTGATCAACAACTTCGGCAATGAAATCAACGGCTCCGGCGGTCAGCTTCCGGGTACGGACAGCCCCGGTGCCGATTCGATCAAGGCCATGGGCGAAGCCAACGGTTTTGACGGCACATCGTCCTTCGTTGCGGAATCCTATGACGCAGCAGCCCTTATCATGCTGGCCATGCAGGCAGCGGGATCTTCCGACCCGGCGGCCTACAAATCCAAGGTGATGGACGTTGCCAACGCCCCGGGCGAGGAAATCTTCCCCGGCGAACTTGGCAAAGCGCTGAAGATTCTGGCTGACGGTGGCGACATCAACTATGTCGGCGGGACCGCGGTCGAACTGATCGGACCGGGTGAATCGGCTGGCAACTATCGCCAGTACGAAATCAAGGACGGCAACTTCTCGACGGTGAAATTCCGCTGATGCGCTTGCAGTGAAAACCAGGACAGCCCGGGTGCACGCCCGGGCTGTTTTTGTGACCGGATGGGAATGTCATGATCATAATCCAGGACATCCATAAGCATTTCGGCGGCTTCCACGCCGTTGACGGATCGACGCTGAAGATCCGGAAAGGATCGATCACCGGTCTGATCGGGCCGAACGGGGCGGGAAAGACCACCCTTTTCAATGTGATTGCCGGCGTGCTCAAACCGACCTCCGGCCGCGTGACGATGGAGGGGCAGGACGTCACGGGCCTGCCACCGCATGAACTGTTCCACAAAGGCTTGCTCAGAACCTTTCAGATCGCGCACGAGTTTTCCTCGATGACGGTGCGGGAAAACCTGATGATGGTTCCCGGACACCAGTCAGGCGAGACTCTGATCAATACATGGTTTCGACGCGGCGCCGTTGCAAAGCAGGAGGCCGAGCTTGCGGCCAAGGCCGACGATGTTCTTGACTTTCTGACCATTGACCACCTGGCGGACGAACGCGCCGGAAACCTGTCCGGCGGGCAGAAAAAGCTGCTGGAACTGGGCCGGACGATGATGGTCGACGCAAAGATGGTCTTTCTTGACGAGGTTGGCGCGGGCGTGAACCGCACACTGCTCAACACGATCGGGGATGCTATCATTCGCCTCAACAAGGAGCGCGGATACACGTTCTGCGTCATCGAACACGACATGGATTTCATCGCCCGCCTTTGCGACCCCGTCATCTGTATGGCCGAGGGAAAAGTGCTGGCCGAAGGCACGATCGAGGACATCAAGAACAATGAAGCCGTGATCGAGGCCTATTTGGGGACCGGCCTGAAAAACAAGGTAAAAGAGGGAACAGCATGACCGAGCCCTTTTTGATCGGTGACGAAATGACCGGGGGGTATGGCCGCGGGGCGAATATCCTTCATGACTGCACCATCGGGGTCAATCCCGGCGAAATCGCCGTGATCGTCGGGCCGAACGGCGCCGGAAAATCGACCGCGATGAAAGCCGTGTTCGGGATGCTCGATGTGCGCAAAGGCTCGGTCAAACTGGATGGTGAGGAAATAACCGGTCTCAGCCCGCAGGACCGGGTCGCGCTCGGGATGGCGTTCGTGCCGCAAACGGCCAATATCTTCACGTCCCTGACGGTCGAGGAAAACCTTGAAATGGGGGCTTTCCTGCGGCGCGACGATATCTCCAAAACCATGGAACAGGTGTTCGGTCTGTTCCCGATCCTCAAAGACAAGCGCCGTCAGGCGGCGGGTGAACTGTCCGGCGGGCAGCGCCAGCAGGTGGCCGTTGGCCGCGCGCTGATGACCATGCCCAAGGTTCTGATGCTCGATGAGCCGACCGCTGGCGTCTCGCCGATTGTGATGGACGAGCTGTTTGACCGCATCATCGAGGTCGCGCGTACCGGGATCTCGATCCTGATGGTGGAGCAAAACGCGCGGCAGGCGCTGGCGATTGCCGACAAGGGGTACGTTCTGGTGCAAGGGCGAAATCGTTACACCGACACGGGCAAGGCGCTTCTGGCCGATCCCGATGTTCGCAAGAGCTTTCTGGGAGGCTGAGGAATGGACGTTCTCAACGCGCTCGTCGTCCTGGCGAATTTCGTCCTGATCCCGGCAATTGCCTATGGCAGCCAACTGGCGCTTGGCGCGCTGGGGATCACGCTGATCTACGGGATCCTCCGCTTTTCCAACTTTGCCCATGGCGACACCATGGCATTCGGGGCAATGTCGGTCATCCTGGTGACATGGTGGATGCAGAACGCGGGGATTTCCATCTATCCGCTGCCCACCGCGTTGCTGGCGCTGCCGTTCGGGATCGCGGTCACAATCGTTCTGCTGCTGGTCACGGATCGGTTCGTTTACCGTTTCTACCGGCGCGCACGCGCGGCCCCCATCATTCTTGTGATGGCCTCGCTCGGGGTCATGTTCATGATGAACGGCCTTGTGCGCTTCATTATTGGCCCCAATGACCAGAAATTCGCCGACGGGGCGCGGTTCATCATCAAGGTGCGCGAATTCAGGGAAACGACCGGCCTGCAGGAAGGGTTGTCTTTCAAGGTTTCCCAAGGGATCACCGTGGTGACCGCCATCGTCGTGGTGGCGGTGCTGTTTTGGTTTCTCAACCGCACGCGCACAGGGAAATCCATGCGCGCCTTTTCCGACAACGAGGATCTGGCGCTGCTGTCGGGGATCAATCCTGAACGGGTCGTGCTGATCGTCTGGGTCATCGTCGGCATTCTGGCGACCATTGCGGGGACGCTTTACGGGATCGACAAGTCATTCAAGCCGTTCACTTATTTCCAGCTCCTGCTGCCGATGTTCGCAGCGGCGATCGTTGGCGGGCTTGGCAACCCGCTTGGCGCCATCGCCGGAGGGTTCGTGATTGCCTTCAGCGAAGTCTCGGTCACCTATGCGTTCAAAAAGGTGGTCGGCTATCTGGTGCCCGAAAGCATGGCGCCCGACACGCTGGTGCAATTGCTGTCGACGGACTACAAATTCGCCGTGTCGTTTTCCATCCTGATTCTGGTGCTTCTGTTCCGACCGACGGGTATTTTCCGGGGGCAGACACTATGAATTACCGAAATATCCTCTATTTCGCGATCATGTTCACCCTGATGATCACGGTCGGGTTGCTGCAAAGCTGGTCGGTGGCTTTCGCGCTGCTCAACATCAGCCTGATCTCGGCGGTGATGGCGCTGGGCGTGAATATCCAATGGGGTTATGCAGGCCTGTTTTCGGTCGGAACCATGGGGTTCGTCGCCTTGGGAGGAGTCGCCGCCGTCATCACGTCGATGCCCCCCGTGACCGAGGCATGGCGCGCCGGCGGTCTGGGTATTTTTGCCGCCATGGTGACCGCCGTCGCGGTCATTCTTGCTGCCGTTCAGGTTTATCGGCGCATGGCACCGGGATGGACCCGGACACTTGTCATGCTGGTCGTTCTGGTCGGTGGGTTCTTTCTGTATCGTTACATTTTCGACCCGGCGGTGTTGGCGATTGAAAAGGTCAATCCGGCAGGCGAGGGCTATCTTGGCGGGTTGGGTCTGCCCATTGTGTTCAGCTGGGTGGTTGGCGGATTGCTGGCCGCAGGGGCTGCCTGGGTCATCGGCAAGATCTCCCTTGGGCTGCGGTCGGATTATCTGGCGATCGCGACGCTTGGGATTGCCGAGATCATCATTGCCGTGATCAAGAATGAAGACTGGCTGACGCGCGGTGTGAAGAATGTGAACGGCATTCCCCGCCCGGTGGCCTACGAGGTGGACTTGCAAGCCAGCGAATCCTTTCGAAACGGTGCCGACTGGTTGGGAATGAACGTGATCGACGCCTCGTCGCTTTATGTCAAGATCTCCTATGCGATCCTTTTCGTGATCGTGTTGGCCATCATCATGTGGATGTCCGAAAAGGCGCTCAATTCGCCCTGGGGCCGGATGATGCGGGCGATCCGCGACAACGAGGAGGCCGCCGAGGCCATGGGCAAGGACGTCACCGCGCGCCACTTGCAGGTCTTCGTGATCGGTTCGGCCGTCTGCGGGATCGCCGGGGCCATGCTGACGTCGCTCGACGGGTTGCTGACACCGGGAACATATCAGCCCTTGCGGTTTACTTTCCTCATTTGGGTCATGGTGATCGTCGGGGGTTCCGGCAACAACTGGGGGGCGGTTCTGGGCGGTTTTCTGATCTGGTTCCTGTGGGTCGAGGTGGAGCCGGTCGGGCTTTGGCTGATGGATATCATCACGTCCAGCATGTCCGAGGGAAACCCCGTGCGCGAGCATTTGCTGGACAGCGCGGCCCATATGCGTCTGGTCACGATGGGCGTGATCCTGTTGCTGGTCCTTCGGTTCAGTCCAAAAGGCCTCATACCCGAAAAATAGCGGCGGCATTTGACCGGTTCCCGTCAAAGGGGCATAGTGCGGATGTTGATGCATTTTGGCCCCGCCGCGGGTGCTTGCGCGCAGCAACCGCGCAGCGTTTGCGGATCGGGCATTGGTCGGTTTGACTGACCGGGACTGAAAGGAAACCTGTGATGAAACGTCATTTTTGTTATACGGTCGTTCTGGCGCTGACATTTGGCCTGGGCACGCTACTGACCGGCCCGGTCCTTGCCGCAGAGGAAGTTTTGTTCATCTCACCCGAAACGCCGCCCACACCGTTCAAGATGAAGCAGGCCGCGAAAAAGGGGATCGTGGCCAAATCCTCGCCGGGGATCGAGATCATTGGCACGCTTTACATGCCCAAGGGCGACGAACCCCATCCAGCCGTGACCATTCTGGTCGGCGCCGGAGGTGTGCTGGTTTCACACCGGACATGGGCGAAGGAACTGGCGTCCTGGGGCTATGTCGCGCTGCTGGTCGACAGTTTTGGATCGCGCGGCGGCACGAACCTGCTGGACACCAGCGCGCTTGACATGACCGTAGACGCCTATGCAGCCTACAATTACCTCAGCACCCGGCCCGAGGTGGACGCCAGCCGGATCGGAATACTGGGGTTCTCGATGGGGGGCAGTTTCGTCTTTCCGATCATGCGCGATCTCAACAAGCAACGCCCTGAAAATGTGGCCTACCGCGCGGCGGTGGCCTTTTATCCGACCTGCAACCTTGGCTATGACTATTCAAAGCCCATCATGGTCCTGTTTGGGGATAACGATATTCTGGCGTCGCTGGGCCAGTGCCAAAACCTGGTTGCCGACAACGCGGCCAAGGATGCCGTGTCGCTGCATGTCTACAAGGGCGCATCGCACTTTTTTGACAGCACGGATTACGCCAAGGACAGCGCACTACGTGGCGAGGGGTGGCGTACGCCGCTTTGGTTCGCCCAGCACGGATACGACGCCGAGGCCGCCAAGGACAGCATCGCGCGCACCAGGGCCTTTCTTGACGCGAACCTCTGAGCGGTCGACCCGCGGCCTTATACCAACACGACCAATCACTGACGTGTGGATACCCGGCTTTAGGCGCAATTGATTTGATCCAACGTGTCCCTCACACCCTTAACAGAGCAGCGATGAGGGCAGCGCCTGCCTGGGTAGGTGCTTTGTGGCGCGTCGATGTCGCGCGTGTTGTCATCGTGGTAAATTCAATGATATCAATATATTGCGCCGTCCAAAAAGCGCCTGCCGAGGGGCAGGCAGGCGCTGCCCGGCGTATCCGCCGGGCGGGAAAGGGGATGGGGCTCGTGCCAAAAGGCCGGGGGGGGTGAACGCGTGCTACACTCTCCGACCTGCCCCTCAATCATGGGTTTGTGATTGGGCGTGCTGGCCTTATTCGATGACTTCAGCCGCGATGATCGGGCCGAAACTGGCGGACTGAAC
>CAYXNM010000140.1:0-1282 GCA_964466385.1 uncultured Rhodobacter sp.
GGTTCGCCCTTTTTGGGGTTCGAACGCTCTTTCTTGTCGATAACGCCTGCAGCTTCGAGCATACGTGAAACACGGTCGGTGGTTTGTGCCCCTTCACCAAGCCAGTGCTTGATGCGATCGATGTCCATCTTCACGCGATCTTCGCTGTCCTTGGGCAACAGGGGATTATATGTGCCCAGTTTTTCAATGTAGCGCCCGTCGCGTGGCATGCGGCTGTCGGCAGCGACGATGCGGTAAAAGGGGCGTTTCTTGCTGCCGCCACGGGCGAGCCTGATCTTCATTGCCATGTTTGGTATCTCCTTTGAATGGCGGGTAGGTCGGACATTTGTCCGACCTACGTCGTATTATTGCGTGTGTTTCTTGTGGTGCCTGATCACTTCATCGATGATGAAGCTCAGGAATTTCTTTGCAAATTCCGGGTCGAGGTCCGCGCGCAGGGCAAGATCCTCCAACCGGTCGATCTGGGCCGCCTCGCGCACAGGGTCGCTGGCGGGCAGGTCATGCCGGGCTTTGAGCGCACCAACCGCCTGCGTCTGCTTGAACCTTTCAGCCAGCGTATAGACAAGGATGGCGTCCAGCCGGTCGATGCTGTCACGGTGGTCGTTCAGCAAATCGGCGGCCTGGGTGATGACGTCTGTCATGGGAACCTCCTGCGGTGAAAACGGGTCATACATAGGCCTCCACGCTGCCGTCGTCGTCGTTTTCCAAAGCTGCAAGATGACGGTAGACAAGGCAGGTAACGTTCTGGGGTTTGGGGGCGAAATCATCAAGCTGGGCACCCAGACGCCCGGCCAGAGCGATCGATTTTCTGTTGTCCGGTGCGATATAGCTGACGGCCGTTTCCCAGCCCAGTACGTCAAAAGCGTAAGAGCGCGCGGCGATGACGGCCTCTTGCGCGTAGCCCTGTCCTTCGTCCTCGTCGCGCCAAAGGGACCAGCCCAGTTCAATCTCGGGCCAGCCGTCGGGCAGGTAGCCGCCAACGTGGCCGATGGCGCGTCCGTCAGATTTTCGCTCGATCGTGAACAGGCCCAAGGGGCGTTTTGACCAGGAGTCTCGGAGCGCCGCAAACCCACTCTCCGCCTTTTTCCTATCATCCGTGCCACCTGCATAAACCGCGCGGGGCGACATCAGAAAGGTCATGAAACCGTTCTGGTCGGACGCATAGGGGCGACGCAGCGTAAGGCGTTCGGTCTCCAAAGTCGGGATCATAGGATGCGCCGCCTCCGGCGGGAGTATTTGGGGAACAATGAAACCCTGGTCATTTCTTTTTTCCAAACCCGGA
>CAYXNM010000140.1:1382-6897 GCA_964466385.1 uncultured Rhodobacter sp.
CGGGAGTATTTGGGGAACAATGAAACCCTGGTCATTTCTTTTTTCCAAACCCGGATAATCCGGGAGGCAGCTGTGCGCCGCCGCCCTGACCGGGCAGGCCCCCGCCGGGCATCTTGCCCATCTGTTTTGCCGCCGCTTCCATTGCTTTGGGGTCCATGCCTTGCGCCATGTCCGCGGGCAGGCCGCCCTTGTCGCCGAAAATGCCTTTCATGGCCTGTTTCAGCATGCCGCCCTTGCCCATTTTCTTCATCATGTCGCCCATCTGGCGCTGCATTTTCAGCAGTTTGTTGAGCTCGCTCACCTCAAGCCCCGCGCCTTTGGCGACTCGTTTCTTGCGGCTGGCCTGCATGATTTGCGGGTTGGCGCGTTCTTTCTTGGTCATGGACTGGATCAGCGCGATCTGGCGTTTCAGCATTTTGTCGTCAAGGCCCGCGTCCGACATTTTGCCCTTCATCTTGCCCATGCCGGGCATCATGCCCATGACGCCTTCCATGCCGCCCATTTTCAGCATTTGATCCAGCTGCATTCTGAGGTCATTCATGTTGAAGCGGCCCTTTTGGAACCGTTTCATCATGCGCTCGGCCTGTTCGGCCTCGATGGTGTCCTGGGCTTTTTCAACCAGCGATACGATATCGCCCATGCCAAGGATGCGACCGGCGATGCGTTCTGGGTGAAACTCCTCCAGCGCGTCCATCTTTTCGCCAAGGCCGACGAACTTGATCGGTTGCCCGGTGACCGCGCGCATGGAAAGCGCCGCGCCACCACGCCCGTCGCCATCCATCCGTGTCAGAACGACGCCGGAAATGCCGATTTGCCCGTCGAAATTCTCGGCCACATTGACCGCGTCCTGCCCGGTCAGACCGTCGACGACCAACAGCGTCTCGCGCGGTTTGGTGATGTCGCGCACGGCCTCGACCTCGGCCATCAGGACCTCGTCGATATGCAAGCGTCCTGCGGTGTCCAGCATATAGACGTCATAGCCGCCCATCGTCGCCTGCTGTTTGGCGCGTTTGGCGATATCGGCGGGCTTCTCGCCCTTGACGATCGGCAGGGTATCGACGCCGATTTGCGTGCCCAGAACGGCCAATTGCTCCATCGCGGCGGGGCGGTAAACGTCGAGGCTGGCCATCAGCACGCGCTTGCCGTTTTTCTCGGTCAGGCGCTTGGCCAGCTTGGCGGTGGTGGTGGTTTTGCCCGAGCCTTGCAGCCCGACCATCAGGATCGGAGCCGGAGCGTTATCGACCTTCAGCTCACCCGCATTGGCGTCGTCACCGGCCAGAAAATGCACCAGCTCGTCATGGACGATCTTGACGACCTGCTGGCCCGGAGTGACCGATTTCGTGACCGTCTGCCCGGTCGCCTTGTCCTGAACCGCACGCACGAAATCCCGCGCGATCGGCAGCGAAACGTCCGCCTCCAGCAACGCCACGCGCACTTCGCGCAGCGCGGTTGCCACGTCGGCATCGCTAAGCGCGCCCTGTTTGGTGAGCTTGTCAAAAACGCCGGAAAGGCGGTCTGATAGGTTCTCAAACATGATCCCGGCTCTCCTTCGTACCGCCTGTTTTGCCCCATATGGGGTGTGATGCGCCAAACGACAAACGCACCAGTGGGCGCAACGCGCTGACTGGTGGCGATACCGGACATAGGCCGGGACCGGAAGTTTGGCACTTCCGTGGAATTGGACGGGGGTCTAGTGCGCAGAGCCCCGTGAGTCAAGAGGTCGCGTTGACCCCGTAGACCTTGGAAAGATGCGCCACAAACCGCGCTTTGTCAGCAGCAAGGTCCGGTTCCATAACGACGTTGTGGCAGGAAAAATGCGGCAGTTCAGTCATGCCGATGTACCGCTGCGCCTGGCGCATGGCGATATTGGCGTCGTCAACACTCAGCCCTTCGTAAAACGTGCCCGCAGCTTTAAACGCTTCGGGCGGAGCGTTCCATGTGGTGGACAGCATGAACGTCTTTTGGGTCATGCGCCCGCCTGTTCCATAAGGGGTGACGCGCCCATAAAAGACGCCGCGGCGGTAAACCGTGTCGAGGTATTTTTTGAGGCCCGCCGGCGGCATGAACCAGAAAATTGGAAATTGCCAGATGACGCTGTCCGCTTGCCGGAATTTTTCGGCCTCTTCTTCGATATCGTACACGTCGCCGGTGATCGTCGTCAGGATATTGTAGGACGGTGCCAGCGTTTCTTTCGCCGTATCAAACAGCGCGCGGTTGAAACCGCCTTTGGATATGGGGCCGTTTTCCGATCCCAGAATAAGAAGAATGGTTTTCATGGTATGTCCGGATTTTCAAAGCTCCGGCGCAGATAACCACCCCTCGGCTGGAATGCCAAGAGGTGGTTTTGTCGGGTCGATCAGGCGTGCGCGCCTTGCCCAATCGGCAGTTGGTCGCGATGCGCCCATGCAATCGTTGCCGTGATCAGCAGCAAAATGACGGCTGGCAGCATCGTCGCGGCGCCAAGGATCGCGACATGCGCAATCACGGCACCGACCATTGTTGTGGCCAGCAAGGACGCGCCATAGGCCTGAATGCCGGGCACGAACAACAAAACGGCCCCGGCAACCTCGATCGCGCCGGTCACGATGCGAAACCACTGGCCAACTCCGATGGCGTCAAAGGTTTGCACCATCATCGGAGCACCCGTCAGCTTGAAATAACCCGCACTGAGAAACGCCAGAGCGGCAAGGATTTTCAAGGCCCACAGGCCGTATTTTTTCACGTTGTCAGACATGTTTCTACCTCCTTCAAAGGCGGCTTATGCCGCAGTTCTGGTGTCAAGCTGGTCGATTTGATCACGCGCAGCGAGAAGCGGTGCTTCGGGGTCCATCGCAAGACCTGTCGCCGAAATATAGGTGACATCGGAAATGCCCACAAATCCCAGAACCTGCGTCAGATAGGTTGTCGCGTGATCCATGGGCGAACCGACAGGCACGCCACCCGAAGCGACCGTCACAATGGCGCGTTTTCCTGTCAGCAAACCAACCGGACCGTTTTCGCCGTATTGGAAGGTCTCACCGGCCCGTGCGATCAGGTCGATCCACGCCTTCAGCGCGGCAGGCACGCCGAAGTTATATATTGGCACACCTATCACCAGAACATCGGCGGCGTGCAGTTCAGCGACAAGGCTATCTGACAAGGACAGCGCCTGTTTCTGGCTGTCGCTGCGGCTGTCGGCTGGCGTGAAATTGGCGCCGATCCAGTCTTCGCCGATGGGGGCAAGGCCTTGGGTCGCGTCGCGCTCGACAACATTGGCGCTCGAATGAGCGGCGGTCAGTTTCTGGACCACCTCGCTGGAAAGTTGGCGCGAGACCGACCCTTCGTGGCGGCTGGAGCTGTCGATTTTGAGAATGTTAAGCGTTTCGGTGGACATGGTTTTCATCCTTGTGTTGGCATTTCGTCTTGCCTGCACTTAGGACGATGCTATCATGAACATAAGCCTAAAAAACGAACAGGTACTGTGCATGAGCGCACAAAGTGAAATCTTGCGAAACTGGGATGAGGTGCGCACGGCTTATCATGTGGCGCGACTCGGCACATTAAGTGCGGCGGCGGCGTATCTGGGGGTGCATCATGCCACCGTCATTCGCCATATCGACGCGTTGGAGGCGCAGCTTGGCGGCAAGCTGTTCCAGCGCCACGCGCGGGGCTATACGCCGACCAAGGCGGGGCATGATCTGATGGTCGTGGCCGCAGCGACCGAGGGGCAGTTTTCGCAATTGGCCGGGCGTGTGCGTGGGCAAAGTGACGAGATCGCCGGTGAACTGATCGTGACCATGCTCAGCGGCATGTCACCCTTGTTCGTGCCGCTTTTTGTGGCGTTTCAGCACGAATATCCGGACATTTCGATCAACCTCGTGGCGGATGACCGCCCCCTGAAACTTGAGTTCGGCGAAGCGCATGTCGCTTTGCGGGTCGGTCCCAAACCGAGTGATCCCGACAACGTGGTGCAAAAACTGATGGAATTCACCATGGCCCCTTTTGCCCACAAGGATTACGTCGCGCGGTATGGCGTGATGGAATTGGACAAAGACGCCGCCAATCATCGCTTTGCCGTCGGCGCCAACCGCTCCACCCGCGCGCCGTTCGGCAAGTGGTTGAAAGCCCATGTGCCCGACAGCGCGATTGCATTTGAAGCCGGTCAAATGCGCAGCGTTGAAGACGCCATTCATGCGGGTGCGGGCATTGGTTTCCTGTCGCTTTGGTCGGGCCAAGCCAACCCCGACCTTGTGCAGGTCATGCCGACGCGTGCCGAATGGAGCACGAGTTTATGGCTGGTGACCCATGTGGATTTGCACCGCTCAGCCAAGATTCAGGCCTTTCTGACTTTCATCAAGCAACATGTGAACGAGCGGATGGCAGAGTTTCAGGGGCTGGAAAGCTAAGGGTTCTCTGAAAACCGCTCTCTTTTTGGATCAACCTATCAAGACATTTGAATGGTTTATGGTCAAAGTCTTTGCCCGGCGGCGGGATTCAAATGCTTCGGTCGATCCAACAGGTGCGAAAGATCAAGGGGTTTCCTGGCAACGAATGACATCCAGCAAACGCCAAAATTTACCAATTGATAAAAGAATATTCTGTGCTAGGCTCGATCCTGTCTTCAGCAGGCGAAAAAGAACTCCCGCCTGAGCTAAAACAGGGCGAAACAATAACAGGGAAGTGCCGATGTCAAATTCTCCGTCTACTGCGGGTGTGGTGCCCGCGCGCTTGCCAGAGGGCGAGATTGCTGCAAATTTCGGCGATCTCCACCCGCCGCTTGGCGATCACGAGGCGCTGGTGGCGGCGGACCGCTGCTATTTCTGTTATGACGCCCCGTGCATGGAGGCCTGCCCCACGACGATCGACATCCCGCTATTCATCCGACAGATCGCGACGGGAACGCCCGAGGCCGCAGCACGCACGATATTCGCGCAAAACATCCTCGGTGGCATGTGTGCGCGGGTCTGCCCGACCGAAACCCTGTGTGAACAGGTTTGCGTGCGCGAAACCGCCGAGGGCAAGCCTGTGATCATCGGCCAATTGCAGCGATACGCGACCGACCGCCTGATGAACACGGGCGACCATCCGTTCGGCCGCGCGGCGGAAACCGGCAAGTCGGTGGCCGTCGTCGGTGCTGGCCCGGCGGGGCTGGCCTGTGCACATCGTCTGGCGATGAAAGGGCATTCTGTCACTGTCCATGACGCGCGCCCCAAGGCCGGGGGGCTGAACGAATACGGGATAGCCGCCTATAAATCCGTCGGAGATTTCGCGCAGGCCGAGATTGACTGGCTGCTGGGAATCGGAGGTATCTCGATCATGCACGGCCAACGGTTGGGAGAGGACATTTCACTGAGCGCTCTTCAGGCCGGACATGACGCGGTTTTTCTGGGTATGGGGCTGGCCGGGGTCAATGCGTTGAAAGCCGCGGGCACCGTTCTGACCGACGCCGTCGACATGATATCGAACCTGCGCCAGTCACCCGACAAGACCGACATTGCGGTTGGGCGCAACGTGGTGGTCATTGGCGGCGGGATGA
>CAYXNM010000141.1:0-6862 GCA_964466385.1 uncultured Rhodobacter sp.
ACTTTGCTGGAATAAAGTGCCCCGAACCGACGTTGCGAACGCCACCCCACGGGCAGGCGCTGGGCCGTGCGGGGATGGACTGAACCGGGGCAGATCTTAACGTCGCATTCAGGCCGGAAGCGGCCCTGTCCACACGCGATGCGGAAGGGTCAATCAGTCGGGCTGTTGCTCTAATCGCGCCCACCCCGTGGTTCCGATCGGACGCGAACCGGTTTTCGGAATAAGCCGCACCCGGACACTTGGCGTGAGCCACGGCACCGACAAAGATGAGGTTTCCACCCGTCGTTTTACGCTACCAGCGTTTCAGCGCCGTTTCGTCGGTGTCCTTGCTCTCGACCCAGTGCTCGGCATCTTTCGTGATTTCTTTTTTCCAGAAGGGCGCGCGGGATTTCAGATAATCCATCAGGAACGAGGCCGCCAGAAAGGCATCCTGGCGATGTGCCGAGGCCGTCGCCACCATCATGATACGCTCGCCCGGCGCGAGTTTGCCAAACCGATGGACGATGCGGCAATCATCCAGTTTCCACCGTCGGCGCGCCTCGGCTTCGATCCCACCAAGCGCCCGTGTCGTCATTTCGGGATAGTGCTCGATCTCCAGACGCACGAGCCCGCCCTGAGCGAGGTCCCGAACAAGCCCGGTAAACGTCACGACAGCACCCGCGCCACGGCCGAAACCCTGCAGTTCGCGGCCAGGGTCGAAATCCTCCGCCTGAACGGAAACCGACATCTCAGCCCCCGGTCATCGGGGGAAAAAACGCAACTTCGCGCGCGCCGGCCAGTGGCGTTTCCAATTCCACCAGGGTCTGGTCGACCGCCACCCGGATTGCCGAAAGGTCGGAAAAGGCCAGCGCGTACCGCGCGTCACGTGCGCAGAGCTCGGAAATCAGATCGTTAACCGTTGCCGCCGAGGTCTCGAGCTTTTCGTGCGGCTGGCCGATCCGTTCACGGACCCATGCGAAATAGAGAACGTTGATCATTTTGCCTCGCCATCCCGGATGAAAGGCAGTGCCTTCCTGAAATAATCAATCCCGGTCACAAGCGTCAGAACGCCTGCCATCCACAAAAGGGCCATTCCGAGGTTGTAAGAATAAACCCAGCCCGTGTATTTCCAGCGCAGCCCGAACAGATCCTCCTCGCGCCCGGCAATCACCTCGGCCACGAATTCCCGTTCCATGGCAAAGGACAGGACGCCGAAATAATGTTCGAACAACAAAAAGGAAAAAAGAACGATGACCGCGCTCATCTGTGCCGCCGTTTTCCATTTTGCCAGTCGCGTGACCGCAAGGTTCTTGGACTCCTTGCCGATGAATTCACGTAGGCCGGATACGAAGATTTCCCTGAAAATGACCATCATCACGGGAACGATCAGTATCCAATCCCCAAAGGCCACATAGTTCTGCGGGGGGTAAGGGTAGGTGATAACGCGTCCGTCCCTCAGCAACAATACGGTCAACATGACCAGCGCGATGATGGTCATCGCCTTGTCCGCAATCGGGTCAAGCATTTTTCCGAACGCTGTGACCTGCATCCAGCGACGTGCCAGCAAGCCGTCCAGATAGTCCGTCATCGCCGCGGAAACGAAAAGAACCAGTGCCGTCCAATCTGCCCATGGGCGCGGCAGGACGAGGTAGACCAGGACCAGTGTCGGCGCTGCAACAAGACGCAGAATGGTCAGGACATTGGGCAGATTGAATTTCATGGACCGTTCCGTTCGGGAGTTTCGCGCCAAGCTAACCTGTCAGCCGCGATCATGGAAGAAGCCATGTATCGTTTCCGCCAATGTTTCCGAAATACCGTCAACCGATGTCAAGTCCGCCAACCCCGCGCGGGACACCGCCTTTGCCGACCCGAAATGTTGCAAGAGCGCGCGTTTGCGGGTGCTGCCGACGCCGGGGATCTCGTCAAGCGGTGTGGCCCCGATGGCCTTGCTGCGTTTCTGGCGATGCGCGCCGATGGCAAAACGGTGCGCCTCATCCCGTAGCCGCTGGATGAAATAAAGCACGCGATCATGATGCCGCAGCGCAAATGGCCGTTGACCGGGCTTGTGGAATTCTTCCTTGCCTGCGTCCCGGTCAACCCCCTTGGCAACACCGATGAAAGGTACGTCGGTGATCCCAAGTTCCGCCAGAATGCCGGCGACCGCCGAAACCTGACCCGCGCCCCCGTCGATCAGCAGCAGATCGGGCCAGTTGTCCCCCGCGCGCTCGGGATCTTCCCTGAGCAGCCTCTTGAAACGGCGTTCCAGCACCTCTTTCATCATCCCGAAATCGTCACCGGGGGTCAGGTCGTCGCCCTTGATATTGAATTTCCGATAGGCGGATTTCATGAAACCGTCGCGACCGGCAACGATCATCGCCCCAACGGCGTTGGTTCCCTGAATGTGCGAATTGTCATAAACCTCGATCCTTTCGGGCGGGGCGTCCAGATCGAAGGCCTCCGCCAGACCGGTCAGCAGTTTGGCCTGCGCCGTGGTTTCGGAAAGGCGCCGCGCCAGCGATTCCCGTGCGTTTCTCAGGGCGTTTTCGATCAGTTCCGCCTTTTCGCCCCGTTGGGGAACGATCAGGTCAACTTTACGCCCCAGCTTGGCGGACAAGGCCGACTTCATGAGGTCCGGGTTTTCGATCCCGCCCGAAAGGATCACCATGCGCGGGGGCGGGCGTCTGGAATAGAACTGCCCCAGGAACGCCTCCAGCACTTCCGGGGTGTCCGCCCCGGACCCCGTGCGCGGAAAATAGGCACGATTGCCCCAGTTCTGGTTGGCGCGGATGAAAAAGACCTGAACGCAGGCCTGCCCGCCTTCTTCGTGAAGGGCCACGATGTCGGCCTCGCGGACATGGCGCGGGTTGATGCCTTGTGCGGACTGAACCTGCGTCAGCGCGCGGATACGATCGCGCAGGGCAGCAGCGCGTTCAAACTCCATCGCCGCGCTGGCCTTGGCCATCTGCGCGGCAAGGTCGGCCTGAATTCTGGTGGTTCGCCCGGAAAGAAAATGGGTCGCGTCATCGACCAGTGCGCCGTAATCGGCCGCTGATATCTTTCCCGTGCAGGGGGCGGAACATCGCGCGATCTGGTGCAACAGGCAAGGTCGCGTGCGCGACGAAAACATCGCATCCGAGCAATTGCGCAACAGAAAAACCTTTTGCAATTGGTTCAGCGTCCGGTTCACCGCCAGCGCGCTGGCAAACGGTCCGTAATATTCCCCCTTTTCGCTGCGCTTGCCACGATGTTTCTTGATCTGGGGAAAGCCGTGTTCGCGCGCAACGAGTATGTTTGGAAAACTCTTGTCGTCGCGCAGGAGCACATTGTAGCGCGGCTTGAGCTGCTTGATGAGGTTTTGTTCCAGCAGCAGCGCCTCGGTTTCTGTTCTGGTGGTCAGAAACATCATCGAACTGGTCGCCGAGATCATCCGGGCGATACGCACCGAATGCCCGCCGGGCTTGGCGTAAGAGGATACACGCTTTCTGAGGTTCCGCGCCTTGCCGACATAAAGGACAGCGCCCTTGTCGTTCAGCATCCGGTAGACACCGGGTGAATTGTCGAGCGTCCGCAGATAGCCCTGGATGCACGCATACCCCACGATTTCCTGCGGCGCGGGCGCGGTTCGGCCTTCTTCTTCGTAGGGCTGCTCGTCGCTGGTGTTCATCCGCGCCATCATAAGTGATTCTTTAGACCTGTTCTTCAATTCATAAGCAAGATCAAGAAAAAACCTGTCCACTGTTTCTGTGGATAAGTCTGAGGACAAATATCCCTGCTCAATGAATTATTGTTTGAATCAGGGGATTTCAGCAAACTGCCTATTTTTTAGGCGATTTGCTAAGGTGTTGAAATACAACGGAATATAATATCCATAAGTCCCCGGTTCCAAAATCATTAACAAAATCATAACGTTAACGTGAGCGGATCACAGGGGGTGGAAAAAAGACCTGCGATCTTGCCGGGCGGATCATTCCACTCCCAGCACGTCCGGTGTTTCCCAGGCAAGGTGCTGGCCTGCATCGATACACAGCAATTGCCCCGTCAGGGCGGGCGAATCCAGTATGAACGCCATCGCAGCGGCAATATCTTCGGGGTTGCTGCCGCGTTTCAGAACGGTTGCGGCGCGTTGGTTGTCAAAATGCCCCTTGCTTTGACGCGCGCCCTGCATCGTGGGGCCGGGTCCGATGGCATTGACGCGGATTTGAGGGGCAAGCGCGCGTGCCGCGGTTTGCGTGAACGCCCACAACCCCATCTTGGCGATCGTATAGCTCATGAATTCCGGCGTCAGCTTGCGCACGCGCTGGTCGATCATGTTGATGACCGAGGCCGAGGCCAGCGGTTCCCCCCGCGCATCGGTCAACGTTTCGGGCGCCTGGCGCGCAAATGCCTGCGTCAGCACAAATGGCGCGCGCAGGTTGCTTTCCATGTGCCGGTCCCAACTTTGCCGGGTGGCGGTCGTCAGCGTGTCATGCTCAAAGATCGACGCGTTGTTGATCAGGATGTCCAGAGGTTTCCCAAGCGCGCGCGCGGCGTCATCGACAAGCGCGGATGACTGCGCCTCGATCAGCAAATCCGCGTGAAGGATTTCAACGTTGACGCCAAGGGCCGAAATCCGATGCGCGGTTTCGGCCGCTTCGTCTTCGGCCCCCACATAATGGAGCGCGATGTCAATCCCGCGCCCGGCCAGACACAACGCCATTTCCCGGCCCAGACGCCGTGCCCCTCCGGTTACCAATGCCGCGCCATTTGCCATTCTCCGACCTTTCAGCCTATCCAAAGTGCACAACGATATAGGTAAGATAAAACACCGTCAAAATGCCGCCCCACAAGCGCGAGATGTTGATCTTTCCAAAGACGAACGGCACGATCAGCAACGATGCCCCCAGCATGATCCAGAGGTCAAAGTGCAGGATCCCCTCCGGGACGTGCAGAGGGCCGAAGAAACTGGTGATCCCCATGATCCCCAGCAGGTTGAACATATTGGAACCAATGGCATTTCCCAGGGCAACATCGCCGTGCCTGCGAAGTGCCGCCATCAGGGTCGTTGCCAGTTCGGGCAGCGACGTTCCAAAGGCAACCAGCGAAAGGCCGATGACCGCCTCGCTCACATGCAGAACCCGCGCAAGTCCAAGCGCGCCGTCGATCAGCAATTGCGCGCCCAACGGCAGGCCGATCAGGCCCAGGAGCAGATAGACCGCGATCTTCCAGCCCCGCATCGAGGGGTCGGCCTCGTCAAGGTCTGTTTCGTCAGAAGGTGGCGCGCATTTGTTTCCGCGCCGGTGCCGTTGAGCGGAAAGGTAGCTTTCCGTCAGCATGGCCGCCATCAGCGCGCTCAGGATGACACCATGCCAGACGTCAAGCGGCCCGAGGAAACACAGCGCGATGAAGACAATGGTTGCCCCCAGCATGAACGTGTAGGTTTTTCGGCTGTCGCATTTGGCGGTGCCAATCCCCGCGACCAGCGCCGGTATCCCGAGAACCATCAGGATATTGGCGGTGTTGGACCCGACCACGTTCCCGATGGCCAGCGCAGGAGCGCCGTTGAGCGCTGCCTTGATGGCGATCAGCAATTCCGGCGCTGACGTTCCGAATGCAACAATGGTCAGGCTGACGATCAGCGCCGGAATACCCAGACGAAGCCCAAGGTTCACGGCCCCCCGAACCAGTGAATCCCCCGCCAACAGCAGGATCGCCAGCCCGGTCACGACATAAACGATGTTCATGGACGCGCCTCATTCGCAAACGCAGTCACACCGTTCACCCTTTTTTTCCGCAGTCACACGGGCCCGGCCCCAGCACGTAACTGCCGCATTTCGGGCATTTCCTGGCCTCCAGCGGCGCATTGCGTTTTAGCGGGTTCTTGATCTTGGGCGCGCGCAGACGCCCGAACATGGCCAGCGCGACGATACCGATCAGAAACAGGGAAACGGCCTTGATGATCATTGTCAAAGTCCAAACTGTGCCCAGAGGGCTCTGTCTTGAAGGGTTGTCATCGCGTCCTCGGTGATCTGGGAACTGAACCGGCGAAACAGCGACCTGCGCGTCGAGTGGCGGGAAAATCGGGTTTTGTCACCAAACATTCTTTTCATCACCGGCACAAGATGGCCGATTTCGTCGGCCAATCCAACGCCAATCGCGGTTTCGCCAACCCAGATTTCGCCGCTGAACAGGTCCGTATCCGCTTGCAGCTTGTTCGCGCGACGATCCTTCACCTGCTCTATGAAGGCCTCGTGGATCTGTTTTTGCAGCGCCTTGAGACGCTTGACGTCCGTCGGACGCTCGGCGCGAAAGGGATCAAGCATGGATTTGTCCTTGCCCGAGGTATGCACGCGCCGCTCCACCCCGTGCTTTTCCAGGAGGGCCGAAAACCCGAACGAGGCCGATATCACCCCGATAGACCCGACGATCGAGGAGCGATCCACGAATATCCTGTCAGCAGCGCTGGCCAGCCAGTATCCACCCGATGCAGCGACGTCCTCGACAAAGGCAAAGACGGGAACGTCTTTTTCTTCCGCCAATCGGCGCACGCGCGCCGCGATGAGTGAAGATTGCACAGGCGAGCCGCCCGGAGAGTTGATGGCAAGGGCGACCGCAGCGGGTTTGCCCCGGCTAAAGGCGCGCTCCAGCGGATCGGCAAGGGACGCATCGTTAAGCGTGCCGGCCCCGAATCTCGAACCACTTGCTATTACGCCGCTGAGCGTAACCACGTTGACCAGCGGTCCCGATTTCACGAAGGGCAACCATTTCCTCATAGCACCGCACTTAGGGGCTGGGGCCTTTGAGAACAAGGTGAAAGGTCGATTTTGGCGGGGTCTGTATCACGGCGTCTACGATCCTGTCCGCTTGCCCGATCCGGTGGAGCGTCAAAGCGCGCCCGTCATTTCGC
>CAYXNM010000142.1:0-6846 GCA_964466385.1 uncultured Rhodobacter sp.
GAACCGGCTCATTCAGGGTGAGCACGAAAAACGCATCGAACAACGCACCGTCCGCCAGCGAGAGGAGGCCTGAACCATGCCATGGGATCGCAATCAAATGGCCGAACGGGCCGCTCAGGAACTGACCGACGGCATGTATGTCAACCTTGGCATCGGCATCCCGACGCTGGTGGCAAATTACGTGGGCGACAAGGACATCACGCTGCAATCGGAAAACGGTATGCTGGGCATGGGGCCCTTTCCCCTTGAGGGCGAGGAAGACCCCGACCTGATCAACGCGGGCAAGCAAACCATCACCGAACTGGCCCGCACCGCCTATTTTGACAGCGCGACGTCGTTTGGCATGATCCGGGGCGGCAAGATCGCGGCGGCCATTCTGGGCGCAATGGAGGTTGCCGAAAACGGAGACCTCGCCAACTGGATGATCCCCGGCAAACTGGTCAAGGGCATGGGCGGGGCGATGGACCTTGTCGCCGGTGTTGGCCGTGTCATCGTGATCATGGATCACGCCAACAAAAAGGGTCAGTCCAAGCTTTTGCACGCCTGCACTCTGCCCCTGACAGGCAAAGGCGTTGTTGACCGGATCATCACAAATCTGGGCGTGTTTGACGTGGTCAAAGGTGGTTTAAAGGTGGTCGAGATGGCAGACGGCGTCACCATGGACGACATCACCGCCCTGACCGAAGCCACGCTGGTTTCATGACCCAGACCGACCCCAAAGGCGAGCTGACGATCCGCACGGTTGCCATGCCTGCCGACACCAACACGGCGGGCGACATTTTCGGCGGGTGGGTGCTCAGCCAGATGGACATCGCTGGCGGCATCGCGGCGGTGGAGCATTCCCAATCCCGCGTGGCCACCGTGGGGATCGAGGCGATGAGCTTTCTCAAACCCGTCAATGTCGGCGATATTCTCTGCGTCTATGCCGAGGTTGACAAGGTGGGCCGCACCTCGATGGCGATCCGGCTGGAAGCATGGGTGCTGCGCCAACGTTCGCGCGTCAGGTTGAAAGTGACCGAGGGCGTTTTCACCTTCGTTGCGCTCGATGAAACCGGCAGAAAACAGGACGTGCCCCCGCTTTGACGCCTCGCGCGGCAACGCTCGGCGATGCGCCGGCCTGAATTGTTTCCAAAACCCCCTCAATGCGGGTCATTTCGCCACTTTGCCCCCGATACGGCCTTTTTTCCGCCACGATAACCCGTTAGCAGGGCGCAATGGTGGGAAATTCCGGAATAAAAACCTCGGCCCTGGTGTTTGCGATCTTTCTGGTCAGCACCGGTCTTGCAATCTGGGCTGCCAGTGGTGAAGCGCTTTGGCACCAGCTTTCGCTGCTGGGGCTGGCTCAGTTTGCCTTGCTGCTTGGGCTTTCGCTGGTGAATTACGGCATGCGCGCAGCCCGCTGGAAGATATTCACCGGCGCGCTTGGCGCGCGCATGGGCATTCTTCAGATGCTGCGTCATTATATCGGCGGGTTTGCCCTGACCATGACCCCGGCGCGTCTGGGTGAGGTGATACGCATTCGCTGGGTCGCGCGGGAAACCGGCATCGCGGCCGAGTCGCTGGCCCCTCTCATACTGGTTGACCGCGCGGGTGATCTGGCCTCGACCGGCCTTTTGCTGGGCTTCGCACTGGCCATGGGCGCTGGCGGTATTTCGGGCGGTTTGCCGGTCGCCGGACTTGCGGTCATCGCGGCCCTCGTGGCGACGCGCCCGGCCCTCTTCAGCGGCCTTACAGATACCGGATATCGACTGATCGGTCGAAAACCCCGGCTGTTCGTGCGCCTGCGCCGGGCCGCACGTGTGTTGCAAAGCTTTTCGAAACCGCGCATCGTTCTGGCGGCCCTGCTGATCGGCACGGTCGGCTGGCTGGCCGAGGGATTTGCTTTTCACCTGTTGCTGGGATGGATGGGTGCAGACGTCCCGCTTTGGTCGGCGGTCTCGATCTTTCTCTTTGCCATGATGACAGGAGGCGCCACCGGTCTGCCCGGCGGGGTCGGCGGAGCAGAAGCCGCCATGATCGCGCTGTTGTCCCTTCAGGGCGTCGGGCTGGAGATCAGCCTGCCCGCAACGGCCATCATCCGGATGACCACCTTATGGTTTGCCATCGGGTTGGGTATCGTCGTATTTCCCTTTGCCGAAGGCATTTCTTCAAGGACAGGACATGCGCTGGAAAACAGGTGAATATAGGGGGTGGGGCCGGGTTTTGACCGCATCGGGCCAGATGGCGCGCCCGGAAAAGATCAGCCAGCTGCGCGCCATTTTGAACGAGGCCCCAGGCCCCGCCATCGGCAACCGCCGCTCTTACGGGGACGCGCCGCTGAATTCCGGTGGCCCCGCGATTGACATGACCCGCCTTGATCGATTGCTGGCGTTTGACGCCAAAACCGGCGTGCTTTCTGCCGAGGCAGGCGTCACGATAGCCGAGCTTCTGCGCGTCTTCGCACCGCTTGGCTGGATCCCCGCCGTCATGCCCGGCACCGGGTTTGCGACATTGGGCGGCGCTATCGCCAATGACGTTCACGGCAAGAACCATCACGATGCAGGCAGTTTTGGCGCGCATGTAGTCTCCATTGACCTGCTGGGCGCGAATGGACGGCAACGCCGGATCACGCCGGAAAAGAACGCGACCCTCTTTCAGGCCACGATCGGTGGGCTGGGGCAGACCGGGGTGATTGTCGCCGCCGCCATCAGACTGGTGCCCTGCGCGTCTGAAATCATGTCCGTGCGCGAAACCCGACAGGACACGCTGGATGAATTCATGGCGACGCTTGAAAGCTCGACCGCCAGCTATTCCGTCGGATGGATAGATGCGACCGCCAAAGGCCGCGCCCTTGGCCGCGGGATCCTCGAGGAAGGCGAAATTGCCCCCCCGGGAGCGACCATAAAACCGGGCAAACCCCGCAGCATCCCGCGTGACGCGCCCCGGTTCTTCCTGTCCGCCCCGATCGTGCGCCTGTTCAACCAGGTCTACCTGCGCCGCGTTCCACCAGAAGGGCGTACCCGTGATCGCCGGATGGATGATTTCTTTTTCCCGCTGGATCGCATTCACAACTGGAACCGGCTTTACGGCAAACCGGGGTTTCACCAGTTCCAATGCGTGCTGCCCCCTGAAACCGCGCATGAAACCCTGACGGCCATGATAGGGCAGATCGCGAAATCCGGCCTCGCCTCGCCCCTTGCGGTGCTCAAACGGCTTGGACCCGGCGGGGCGGGCATCATGTCTTTCCCGATGGAAGGCTATACACTTGCCGTTGATTTTCCGAACCGTGAAAAGGCAGCCGCGTTGATCGCCGCACTTCACGACAAGACAATAAAGGCGAAAGGCCGCATCTATCTTGCCAAGGATTCCCTTGCCAGCGCCGAAGGGATTACAAAAATGTATCCCGACCTTGACGCCTTTCGCGCCTGCACCAATGCCCGGGATCCTTCCCATATCTTTGAAAGCGACATGATCCGCCGCCTTGGGTTAAGGAGCGCATCATGAAGCAGAACTGGTTGATACTGGGCGCAAGCTCGGCCATGGCGCGCGCCTTTGCGCGCAGGGTTTCAGAAACCGGGGCCACGGTTTTTCTGGCAGGGCGTGATACGGATGATCTGGACAGGATCGCGCGCGACTGCCGCCTGAGGGGGGCCGCAGCAGCCGAGCCTCTTAAGTTTGACGCGCGAAAACCCGCTGGTTTTGCGGCACTCAACGACAGGCTTGCGGCCGAGGACGGCACGCTGAACGTCGCGGTCTTTGTCGGCTCGATGCCCGAACAGGCCGCGATCGATGCAAACCCTGCGTTGATCGCTGAAACCGTCACCGACAGCTTCACGGGGTCCGCCACCTTCCTGCAAGGCTTCGTTCCCTTGATGGAGGCGCGCGGCAGCGGCACCGCCGTCGGCATCGCCTCGGTCGCGGGAGATCGCGGGCGCATCGGAAACTACGTCTATGGCGCCGCCAAGGCCGGCTTCGCAACCTATCTATCGGGCCTCCGAAACCGCCTGACAAGGGCGGGCGGCCATGTTGTGACGGTGAAACCGGGGTTTGTGGACACCGCCATAACCTGGGGGCTACCGGGCCTCTTTCTGGTGGCCAGTCCCGATGACGTCGCCCGCGATATCCTGAGCGCGGTAAACAAGAAGAAGAACACAATCTACACGCCCTTCTTCTGGCGCTATATCATGCTGATCATCACACATATCCCGGAATTCCTGTTCAAGAAAATGTCCATCTGATCCGCTACGTCTTTGTGGCAAAAATATCCAATTCACCCGCCCCGTCCCACGCACCCAAAGCTGCCGTCAGCCACCATCCGCCGCCGTAAACATGATCGTCAACGTCAGCGCGATCAGCGCCAGGCCGTATTTGTCGCGCATGGCAAAGACAATCGGATCGTAATCCTGCCGCCCCTGCCAGCCCAGCAATATCATGCGTACCAGCCACCCCCCGATCGGCAAAAGCGCCGCCCAGAGCTGCCAGATATTCGGATAAAGCGCCGCCGCGGCAGCCGTGAAACTGTAAAGAAAGAACGCCAGTAAAGCCCCAAATGTTCCCAGCGCCGCGACGTTCAGCAGGTCTCCGCGATCCTGTCGGCCATAGCCCCGTCCCGGCAAACGCTCGTCCGATTTCGCCAGCGTCAGTTCCGTCAGCCGTTTGACACATCCAAGCGTGATGAACGTGGGAAAGATGAACGCAACCAGAAATCCCGTGGCCAACACCTTGGCGGCAACCGCGCCGGCAATGACGCGCAGCGTGTAAAGCCCCGCCAACGTCGCAATATCAATCCAGCGCATGCGTTTGAGCTTGAGCGAATAGGCAAGTGAAAGCGCCATGTAGACGCTGACGACGCCGAGCATCGCCCAGCTGATCGCGTAAGCAAGCCCAAGTGCGAACACGCCCAAGCCAAGACCGGTGGCCATGCCCACACCGATCGGCACCGTTCCGGCGGCAAAGGGGCGGCGCTTCTTGGTGGGGTGCAGACGGTCCGCCTCCAGATCCAGAAGATCGTTGACGATATAGATGCTGGAGGCCGCCAGACTATAGGCAATGGCCGCGACCAGAACGATCAGCAAACCCGACCCGTCGAACCTGTGGGCCGCGACCAGCGGCAGGAACAACAGGATATTCTTGACCCACTGGTGCGGTCTGAGGGCTTTGAGCAGATCCCGCCCGCGCCAGGTGCCACCATATTCCTCGACGTTACGCCCCTGCCCGGCCAGACGCCGCGCGATCGCGGCGTGCTCGCCCACGATGATCGCGTTCTCGGCGACTTCCCAAACCGCCAGATCGACCGAACCGTTGCCCGCATAGTCAAATCCGGCCAGCCCATAGGCTTTGACCAGCGCATCCGCCTTTCGCTTTCCCGTCATGTTGACCTTGCCGTCGGACGCAAAAACCTGCCCGTCCAGCTGGTTCTGCGCGGCCAGTTGGTTCACAAGCGACGCATCCGATCCCGACGCCAGCACAACACTGCGTCCCCGTTTCTGCGAAGTCTTGGCCAATTTCTCGACACGCGCGTTCTTGGGCAACAGGTCCGTGCGCAGCGCGGATATCCCGGCCAGACGCTGTTTGAGCAATGCGCGATCGGCCAGACAGGTAAAACAAATGCGCAGGCACTCAACCGGGCTTTTGCCCAGCGCCGCCCAAAAGCTTTCCAGCAGCATGTCGGTTTTCAGGAAGGTTCCGTCGACATCCAGCACAAGCGGTGTCGTTTCAGGCAGGCTGTCAGGCATTCAGTTCGTATCCTTGAGGGCAAAAACACATCCGTCGGAGAACAGCTCCGGCGGGGTCTGGCACAATGCGCTGGCGCTCTTGTAAGCGGCCAGCACCCTTGGAACATAGGCGCGTGTTTCTGCAAACGGCGGCACGCCTTTGTGATTGGCAATCGCGGTTTCACCGGCATTATAGGCCGCCAGCGCCAGGATCGCGTCGTTGTCGTATTTTGTCAGCAACATATCCAGATACGCGACCCCGCCCCTTATGTTCTCGGCCGGGTCCGTTGGGTCCTTGACGTCATAGGCCGCGGCGGTGGCGGGGGTCAACTGCATCAGCCCCACCGCGCCTTTCTTGCTGACAGCCTTTGGGTCTCCGCCCGATTCAACCCCGATGACCGCCAATACCAGTGCCGGCGAAACTCTGCGGCCCAGTGTCGCCATCAATATTTCCGCCCCGTACGCCTGAGAGGTCGCGTGAAACCGTTCAAATCCGGGAATCTCCAGACCCGCGCCCGCGGGCAGTGCCGTCAGCCGTTTCAGCGCATCCTGAAAACGTCCCGGTGCGGCGGCGCCAAGGCCGGGCGAAATATCGCTCCAGAACCAGTCGCTGTCCCCGGGCGGCGCGACGGATGCGGCGACTTTCCGGATCTTTGCGGTTCCGGTGTTGGCGGTGATCTGCACATTGATCCGTTTCTTCGCCCCCGGCTTTGGCGGTTTGACGGTCTTGAACGTGAAATCCGGGAACGGCTCGGCGGCCATTGCGCCAAGAACAGGGGCAACACAGCAGATGAATGCCACTGGTAAGGCTCCTGATCGTTTACGCATGGCTGCTCAATCGATGTTTCTTGCGCTTTATTGTTTACTGTTTGCCAAAGAATACACCCAAAAACCAGCGCCGCGTGCCGGATTTCTGTGGCGACATCGTCATAATCAAGGGGCCATCCCACCGAATTACACCCAAAAAACGTTGGAAAACACCATCTAATCTGTTGTTTTATAAGATTTATCAAACTTTTCCTCACATTTTGCTGAAATTTCCGAAATTGCCATTTTTTGCGCCAAACTGTCGCCCCAATTACCCAGCTATATGAGCAGCATGTTGAGACGGCGAACTGGAAACAATCTGAGGCACTTCAGTTCAACAACAACC
>CAYXNM010000143.1:0-6844 GCA_964466385.1 uncultured Rhodobacter sp.
GGCAGATGCTGGCCCCAGGCGACGCGATTATCGTCACCAATCAGGACCACGAGGCCAACTCCGGCCCCTGGCGGCGTCTGGCAGACGCGGGCGTTGACGTGCGTGAGTGGCAGGTCGATCCGGTAACAGGCCATCTGGATATCGCAGCCCTCGAACCCTTGCTGGATGAGAAGGTCCGTCTGGTCTGCTTTCCCCATTGCTCAAACATCGTGGGCGCGGTCAACCCGGTTGCTGGGATTGTCGCAAAGGTCCACGCTGCCGGAGCATGGGCCTGCGTGGATGGTGTTTCTTACGCCCCCCACGGGCTGCCGGATGTTGGTGCCCTGGGGGCTGATATCTATCTTTTTTCGTCATACAAGACCTATGGGCCGCATCAGGGCATCATGGTCGTGCGGCGCGCGCTGGCAACGCGCCTGCCCAATCAGGGGCATTTTTTCAACGCCGGCGCGCTTGAAAAACGGTTCACGCCCGCAGGACCGGATCATGCGCAGATCGCGGCATGTGCGGGGATGGTCGATTATTTCGACGCCCTTTACGCGCATCATTTCACCGCGAATGCCAGCCCGGTCGAGCGCGGAGCGGCGGTTCACGACCTGTTGCGCGCCCATGAAACGAAACTGCTGGCGCCCGTGCTGGACTTTTTGAGCGCGCGGAATTCAGCAAGGGTTCTTGGCCCGACCGACGCCCCCGGTCGTGCGCCCACGGTCGCAGTCGCACTCGCTGAAAAGGGTGAGGCGGTCGCTGGCCGTCTTGCCCGGCACGGCATCATGGCGGCGGGGGGGGACTTTTATGGCGTGCGGGTCATCCGGGCGCTTGGCGAGGACCCTGATCATGGCGTCCTGCGGCTGAGTTTCGTCCATTACACCAATGCCGCTGAAATCCAGCAACTAGTGACAGCGTTGAAGGCCGAGCTTTAGAGCAAAAACGGATCAGACTGAACCAGTCCGATCCCAGGATTTTGCTCAAACCATTGAATCTGGACCAAAATTCTTTTTCAGATTGATTCGATCTGAAACGGTTTTCGTCTAGACACCCACACGCAAGCTCCCAGAGCGGCACCTTGCCAAACGGATCAACCGCCGGTTCCCTGGTGCCGTGGCTCGATGAGGTCGCGCATCCGAACCGGGGCGTTGCGGTCGTGGCCCCGGAACGCCCGAATACCGTCCCCGCGGGTTTTTTCAGCTTTTCTCGGGCAGAGTCTGCGCGTATGAGGGGCGATATGCGGGGCCGGGTGCCCTGTCGAGAACTGAGGACGAATCTCAAGAAAGAGGGTACTGACAATGGCATTTGAACTTCCCGATCTTCCGTATGCACACGACGCACTGGCCGACAACGGCATGAGCCGTGAGACGCTGGAATACCACCACGACCTGCATCACAACGCCTATGTGACCAACGGCAACAAGCTGATCGAAGGGACCGAATGGGCCGACCGTTCGCTTGAAGACATCATCACCGGGACATACGACGCATCCTCCGTCGCCCAGAACGGCGTTTTCAACAACATCGCGCAGCTTTGGAACCACAACCAGTTCTGGGAGATGATGGGACCGGGTGCCAGCGCCATGCCTTCGGAATTGCAGGCAGCCATCACCGACAGCTTTGGATCGGTCGATGATTTCAAGGCGCAGTTTTCGGCGGCTGGTGCCGGACAGTTCGGGTCGGGCTGGTGCTGGCTGGTGCGCAACGCGGACGGCGGATTGGCCGTGACCAAGACCGAAAACGGCGTCAACCCGCTGTGCCTCGGGCAAACGGCGTTGCTGGGCTGCGATGTGTGGGAGCACTCCTATTACATCGACTTTCGCAACAAACGCCCGGCTTATCTGACGAACTTCCTGGATAATCTGGTCAACTGGGAATACGTCGCCGCAAGGCTGACAGGGGCCTGAGAACGGCTTTAACCGCCTGATATATCGGGCCGAAACACTGCGGTCATGGGATGAGCGACGCAAGCAAAGGCATCATCGCCATGATCGCCGCCAGTGTTATCTGGGGGCTGTCGCCGCTATATTACAAGGTGTTGGCCGATGTCCCCCCGTTGGAGGTTCTGGCCCACCGGACGATCTGGTCCTTTGTCATATTCGGACTGGTCCTCATGTTTCAGGGGCGTCTGGGTGCGTTGCGCGCAGCGCTTGCCAACGGGCGCGACCTTGTGATCGTCGGTCTGGCGGGTCTGTTGATATCGCTGAACTGGTTCACGTTCATTCTGTCGGTCCAGATCGGGCGCGCCGTTGAGGCGAGCCTGGGGTATTACATCTTTCCTTTGGTCGCCGTCGCGCTGGGGTATCTGGTTTTGCGCGAACGTTTGCGCCCGCTACAGGTGCTGGCGGTCGTGCTGGCAGGGTCGGGTGTCATCGTTCTCAGCGTCGGGCAGGGCACTCCGCCCTGGATCGCGTTGATACTGGCCAGCAGTTTTGGCACCTATGGTCTGATCAAGCGTTTGTTGCGCGTGGGGCCGGTGGTATCGGTAACGGGCGAGGTTTCTTTGTTGCTGCCTCTGGCGCTTCTCTGGCTCTGGGGGGTGCATTTCGGCGGATGGACAGGTTTTACCGGGCGTCCGGGCGGTTATTTCGGCGGGAATACGGGCGACACGGTGTTGCTGATGTTTTCCGGAGCAATCACCGCAGGGCCGTTGATCCTGTTCTCCTACGCAACGAAACGCCTGTCCATGGCAACGGTCGGGCTGATCCAATACCTCAACCCGTCGCTTCAGTTCCTCATGGCCACGCTCGTTCTGAACGAGGTCTTCACGATCTGGCACGCGATTTGCTTTGGGATGATCTGGCTGGCGTTGGCGATCTATACGATAACCGGGCTTGGGGCCGGGAAGCCATCCCGCAGGGCCTCCTCCAGCGCGTGAACCGATGACAGCGGGACAAAGTGGGTGCGGAAATGCTGATCCGCGAAACCACGTGCGATCATGTGGTCGACCAGCCCCAGCAGCTTGTCCCAGTACCCATTGATATTCAACACATAAACGGGCTTGTCATGGAGTCCGAGCTGGCGCCAGGTCACGACCTCGAAAAACTCGTCCAGCGATCCGGCGCCTCCGGGCAGCGTCACGATCACATCGGCATTCATGAACATGACCTTCTTGCGTTCGTGCATGTTTTCGGTGATCACAAAATGGGACAAATCTTTTTTGCCGACTTCCGCCTGCATCAGGTGAACGGGTATGACGCCAAAGGTCTGCCCGCCATTTTGCTGGGCCGCGCGGGCGACCTCGCCCATCAAACCGATGTCCCCGGCACCATAGACCAGACGCCAGCCGCGCCTGGCCAGCAGTCTTCCCAAATCGTGCGCGGCGCGGACGAATTCCGGGTCATCACCCGTGCGCGAACCGCAAAAGACACAAACCGAGAGTGTGCGCGCGTCCATTTGGCCCCCTTTTTGTCGATATGATTGGAAAATGCTTAACGGAGTTGTTATCGTCAACACAAGGCGTGATCTCTGCCAGGATCGCGAGTCGGTCCGGGCAGGCGCGCGTTTTCACGGGCGGGTCCATGGCAATTATTTCAGGTGGCGGTTCAACAGGCGGCGCAATGCTGGGCGGCGCGGCGGTCGTTTCGATACTCATCGGCGTTGCCGTGTTCCGTCTCGGCGGCGATAATGCGCCTGAAATCGGTCGGGTGACGGACGGGATCGCGACCCCCTCGGTTCCTGCGGCAGCCACCCGCGCGACCGGTGAAGCTGTTGCGACCGGGACAGAGGATGAAATCCCCCAAACCACCCAATCCGTGACGCAATCGCAGGCGGGCACGGACGGCCAGAATTCGGATGGTGCGATTACTTCTGAAAAAGACGAAGCGGTTTCCGCGACCGTCATCGGCGAAGATATCGTTGCCCGTGCGGACCCCGACGGCGGCATCGGGATTGAAGTGACGCCTCTTGCAAAACCAAAGGTGGGCGTTGGCGCGCAATCCGGTGCTGCTCCGTCTTTGCTGACGCTGGATCTCGTGCGCGTGGACAAGGCAGGCGCGGTTGTCATCGCCGGCAAGGCCCCCGCCGGTCAGCTGGTCACCATAGAGCTTGATGGCGAAACCATTGCCAAAGTGCAGGCCGATACCCATGGTGCCTTTGTTGCGCTCTTTGATCTGCCGCCTTCCTCGGCCCCTTATGTCCTGACCATGCTTGGCACCGATGCCGCCGGGGTGCAAACACGATCGGACAAACGTGTGGTGATCGCGGCGCGCGAGGTTCTGCAACCCAATGTCGCCACGGACACGCCCGCCGAACTGCCAACGGACGAGGCGCCGGCCGTCATCATTACCTCGGACGAAGGGGTAAAGGTTGCCCAGCCCGCAATTATCGGCAACACGGCACCCGAGGTGATGGACAACGTCACGCTGGATCTCATTTCGTATGATTCCGAGGGCGAGGTTGTCCTGACGGGGCGCAGCACGCCGGATCAGTTCGTGCGGGTCTATGTCAACGACAAACCGGTCAAGACCGAAACCGTCGCGGAGGACGGGACCTGGCAGATTTCCCTGCCCGAAGTCGAGGCAGGCCGCTACACGTTGCGGGTGGACGAAATAGACGATGCCGGGCAGGTCGCGTCGCGCGTGGAAACACCCTTTCAGAAGGAGTTCGCGCAGGATGTGAAGCGCGTGGCCTCAAGCGGTGACCTTGGCGCATCCCAGTCGAGCGGCAACCTGCCGACAATTCAGAAAGTGACGATTCAGCCCGGCGCGACACTCTGGGCGCTGGCCGAGGCGAATTACGGCGAAGGCGATCTCTACATGCAGATTTTCAACGCCAACAAGGATTTCATCCGCGACCCTGACCTGATTTACCCCGGACAGATATTCACGATACCTGAATAGAGCCTCTGGTTATCCCTGACCCGTTTGCCTATCTAAAGAGGTCAGGAGACAGGCATGAGCGACAAGACCAATCAGGAAGAACTGAATAAACGCAGCGGCATCCGCACAATACGGCGGGTCATCCCCTATCTGTGGCCGAACGAAAAGGGGATGGCGTGGGTCAAGTGGCGCGTCGTCATCGCGCTTTCGTTTCTTGCCCTGTCCAAGGTCATTTCCGTCGCCACGCCGTTCTTCTACAAAGGTGCGGTCGATGCGCTTGCGCCAGTGGGCGGGGCCGATGTCAGCGTCTTTTTCCTGGCCGCCGGGGCGGTTGGTCTGACGGTGGCTTACGGTGTTGCGCGCCTGATGACTGTCGGCTTTCAGCAATTACGCGATGCGGTGTTTGCGCGCGTTGGGCAACGCGCATTGCGGCGGCTCGCGCTTGAGACGTTCCAGCACATGCACGCGCTGTCGCTGCGCTATCATATCACACGCAAGACCGGCGGCCTCAGCCGGATTATCGAGCGCGGGGTCAAGGGCGTCGAATTCCTCTTGCGTTTCATGCTCTTTTCAATCGGTCCCCTGGTTCTGGAACTGCTGTTCATCGCCGCCGTCCTGTTCGTCGTTTTTGATGTCTGGTATCTTGCGATCGTCGTGGCGGTCATCGGGATCTATATCTGGTTCACGTTCAAAGTGACCGAATGGCGCGTCAAGATCCGCAAGGAGATGAACGATCAGGACACGGACGCGAACCAAAAGGCGATCGATTCGCTGTTGAATTTCGAAACCGTGAAGTATTTCAGCGCCGAAGGACGCGAAGCCGCACGTTATGATGCGTCGATGCGAAAATACGAGATCGCGGCGCTCAAGACGTCTTACTCGCTCGCGTTCCTGAATTTCGGGCAATCGCTGATGATCACGACCGGGTTGGTGGGTGTCATGGTGCTGGCGGCGCTTGGCGTTCAGCGCGGCGATCTGACGGTCGGGGATTTCGTCATGGTCAACGCCTATATGATCCAGATCACGATGCCTCTCAACTTTCTGGGGACGGTCTACCGCGAAATCCGGCAATCGCTGGTGGACATGGGCGAGATGTTCGACCTTCTGGAACAGCCCTCGGAAATCACCGACAAGCCGGGCGCGCGCGATCTGGACGTCACGGGGGGCGAGGTTCGGTTTGACGGGTTGGGTTTCGGCTATGACGGCGACCGGACGATCCTGAAGGATTTTGACCTGACCGTCGGGGCTGGCAAGACCGTTGCGGTCGTCGGGCCGTCGGGATCGGGCAAATCGACGATCGGGCGATTGTTGTTCCGGTTTTACGATGTTTCCGCAGGATCATTGAAAATCGACGGACAGGACGTGCGCGACATCACCCAGAAATCCTTGCATGATTCAATCGGGATCGTTCCGCAGGACACGGTGCTTTTCAATGACACGATCGGATACAACATTCTTTACGGGCGCGCCGGTGCCGGACAGGATGAGATGATCGCCGCAGCGAAAGCCGCCAAAATCCACGACTTTGTCGTTTCGTTGCCCGATGGGTACGACACGACCGTGGGCGAGCGTGGTCTGAAACTTTCCGGTGGTGAAAAGCAGCGTGTGGGGATTGCGCGCACGCTTTTGAAGAACCCACCCATTCTGCTGCTGGACGAGGCAACCTCGGCGCTGGATACGGATACGGAGCGCGATATTCAGGACAGTCTGCGCCAGATGGGGCAGGGCCGCACCGTGATCCAGATTGCCCACCGTCTTTCGACGGTCGTGGACAGCGACCTGATCGTGGTTCTGGAGAATGGAAACATATCCGAAAAGGGCACCCATGACGATCTGCTGGCGCTTGACGGGCGCTATGCACGGATGTGGCACCGGCAACTGTCTGACCAGGAACAGGAAGCCGCAGCCTGACGCCTGCCTGCACGCGAATGTCGCCAGCAGATCTTGTGGGGTCGGGTTCGCGCTTAACCCAATGGCCAGACTGATTGACCCGCTGAATTGTGTGTGGGCAGGGCCGTTTCTGGCATGACGTGGGGCGTTGA
>CAYXNM010000144.1:0-6779 GCA_964466385.1 uncultured Rhodobacter sp.
TTTGTAATCAGTAGGTCCGCGGTTCGAGTCCGTGTGGGGGCACCAGTTCCTGTAACAATATCAATAGCTTGCGCACCTCTTTGGGGTGCGCGGTTTTCTTGCGGCGATTGCCGGAATCATACCGCTGATCCACAAGACGGGCAGATGCCTCTGTTCCGACACTGAAACCCGCCGGGAAATCGGCGGGTATTGCATGTCCTGAAAGACATGGCGGATCGGACGAGATATGTTTTGATGCCCGGTGCGTTCCCTGAATTCCTCGGAAATTCCAGTCATTCATGGGGAACAGTGTCGGGTATGTCTAGATTGTTTTCACTTAATCTATTGAAATATATAGGTAAAAAACACAAAATGGCAGTCCCTAGGGGAATCGAACCCCTCTTTCCAGGTTGAAAACCTGGCGTCCTAACCGATAGACGAAGGGACCGCGCAGTTTGTGGAGCGCTTCATAGTCTTTGGGGACAATTCGTGCAAGAGGGATTCTTGGTCCGGGGACGAAATTCAGAGGGTCAGTGCGGACGCATCCTCCAGCCGCAGTTTCACCTTTCTGCGGCCGCCCCATGTGTCGATTTCTAGGCGCCCGGCCACGTGGAAAAGACGCCCTGCGTGATCTGAAAGCGCCGCTCCGATCGGGCTGTCAAAGGCGCGAAACGCGATGGCGTCGATCCGCGTGCCGTCGTCACCCGCAAATGTCAGGCGAAGGTGGTTTTCTCCGGCGCGTTTTGCAAAGACCACCCGGACGGGCGAAAGCGCCCATCTCGGCCCCGCTGCCCCGGCGCCAAAGGGACCGGCGCGTTCCAGATCTTCGACCAGGTCCGCACTTGCCGCCGCCGGCGCGATCAGCCCGTCCAGATGCAGATTTGTGCCGCCTGCCTTGTCCGCACCCTGGCGTGCCAGCAATTCCCCCAGCCTTTCCATCGCCTTGACAAGCTGAGGGCGCTCCAGGCTGAGCCCGGCGGCCATCTTGTGCCCGCCGCCGCGCGTGATCAGTCCTTCCCCGGCAAGGCGTGAAATCGCCGCGCCGAGGTCGACCCCGCCGATCGACCGGGCCGATCCATGGCCCGTATCCCCGTCAAACCCGATGACAAGGGCCGGACGGTTGGCCGTTTCCTTCAGGCGCGCCGCGACGATCCCGACAACGCCCGGGTGCCAGCCGTCCCCTGCCGCCCAGACCAGCGGCGCATCGAGACCCCGTTCGGAGGCTTGCGCGATGGCCTGAAGGCGCACCTGTTCCTCGACCTCGCGGCGGCGGCTGTTAAGCGCGTCAAGGCGCGTGGCCAGGGCCGCGGCCTCGTCACTGTCGCGACAGGACAAAAGCCGCGCGCCAAGGTCCGATTTTCCAATCCTCCCACCCGCGTTCAGCCGCGGGCCCAGCAGAAAACCCAAGTGATAGGCGTTTGGTGGCCCGTCCAGACGTGCAACATCGCAAAGTGCGGTCAGTCCGATCCGCTTTCGCTGCGCCATCACGCTCAACCCTTGCTGAACATAAGCACGGTTGAGCCCGGTCAGAGGCGCAACATCGGCAACGGTCGCCAGCGCGACCAGATCGAGCATGGCCAGCAGATCCGGCCCGCTCCGCCCGTTCAGACGCAAAAGCCTGTTGACCGCCACCAGCAGCAAAAAAACCACCCCCGCTGCGCATAGTCCGCCGAAATCGTTGTCTTCGTCCTGACGGTTAGGGTTCACCACCGCCAGCGCCGGGGGCAGGATTTCGCCGCCGAGATGATGGTCAAGAACGATGACGTCGGCGCCTTTCGCCGCGCCGATGGCGTCGTTCGCAACGGTTCCGCAATCGACCGTGATGATCAGATCGTGGGTGCGCGCAAGCCCGCGCATGGCCGCTTCGTTGGGCCCGTACCCTTCGGTCAATCTGTCGGGAACATAGAGCGTGGGGCTTGATCCCAGTTCCTCCAGCCACGTTTTCATCAGCGCCGCAGAGGCGGCACCATCCACGTCGTAATCCGCGAAAATGGCGATTTTCTGATTGTTGTCAATGGCTTCCAAAACCCGTTCGGCGGCGCGGTCCATGTCGCGCAGGGTCGATGGGTCAGGCATCAGGGCGCGCAGGGACGGGGCGAGGTAATCCTTGACCGCATTGCTTTCAACACCAAGCCGCGCAAGAACCCGGCAAAGCGGATCGGGCAGGCCGGTCGCCTGCATCAGTGCCTGCGCGCTGCGATCCCTGGCGGCATCCGGCCCCGTCCAGCGGCGATCCGAGAGGGATTTTTCAACGCCCAGAAAGGCGGTCATGGCTCAGACATCTTCGATGCGGATGGCAACCGGGTCAAAAAGCGATACACCGGTTGCCCGTATCCCCTCCAGCGCATGGTCAAGCTCGGCGCGCGTGGTCTTGTGCGTGACCATCAGAACCGGGGCCGCGGTGTTTTCGTGGCCGTATTGGCGCATGCGGTCGATTGAAACCCCCGCGTCGGCCAGCGCGCGGGTGATCTTGGCCAGCACGCCCGGCGCGTCCTTGAGGGTCAGGCGCAGATAAAACGCCGCCGCTGCGGAGGCCTGTGCGGCCTGAATCGAGCGCAGCGAACTTGCCGGTTGCCCGAACGTCGCCTGCCGAAATCCCCGCGCGATATCCACGATGTCGCTGAGAACGGCGGATGCGGTCGGCCCTTCACCGGCCCCTGCACCCCTAAGGACGATCTGCCCGGCCGAGTCCCCCTCCAGCACCACCATGTTTGTCGCGTTTTCCAATTGCCCAAGGGGCGAGGTCACAGGCACGAGGCAGGGTTGCATCCGCTGTTCCAGCCCGCGCCCGGTCAACTGGGCCACTCCCAGGAGCTTGATGCGAAATCCCATGTCGCGGGCCTGCTCGATATCGGTAATGTCGATCCGCTGGATGCCCTCAAGTTCGACCCCCGCGAAATCCACACGCGTTCCGAACGCGATCGAGGACAAAAGCGCCAGTTTGTGGCCCGCGTCGATGCCGCCCACATCAAGGTTCGGGTCCGCCTCGAGATATCCAAGAGCCTGGGCGTCGGCGAAAACGGTTTCGTACGGAACGCCTTCGTTTTCCATCCGGGTCAGGATATAGTTGCAGGTGCCGTTCATGACCCCCATCACCCGGTTGATCCGGTTGCCGGCCAGCCCTTCGCCAAGGGCTTTGACGACTGGAATACCGCCAGCAACGGCGGCCTCGAATTTCAGGGCCGTCTGGTTTTCTTCCGCACGTTCCGCAAGCGTCTGACCATGCACCGCCAGCATCGCCTTGTTGGCGGTAACCACGTGTTTGCCCGCTTCGATCGCGGCCTTTGTGGCGGCCAGCGCCGGGCCGTCTTCGCCCCCCATCAGCTCGACGAATATGTCGATGTCGGGGCATTTTGCCAGTTCGACCGGATCGTCAAACCATTGCATTCCGGAAAGATCGACGCCACGGTCGCGTTTGCGCGAACGCGCTGAAACTGCTGTGATTTCCAGTTTTTGGCCGCTGCGCGCTCCCAGCAGATCGCCATTGTTCGCAACGATCTTGAGCACACCGGCCCCCACGGTTCCAAGTCCGGCTATTCCAAGGCGCAGGGATTTCGGCATGGGGTCGGCTTTCCGGTGAAGGTGCTGTCAGGTTGCTGACCTGTTAACGGGAAACCGGTGCTATCGCAACTGTGCGGGCGAAGCTTTCAGCAAGCGCCGCTTTTCCTCGTCGTCAAGAACGGGATTTCGCAGAATGTCCGCGCGCCTGCGTAAGGCGAGCGTGCGCGCGCGCATCACGGCAATATCGATCCGGCTTTTTTCAAACGCGTCGAGATCGGCCGCCAGGATCGTCTCGATCGGCAGAAAGCTCTGCCATTGGGCGGGGCCGGTCTGCGGCGAATATGGGATCACCCCATCGGGCATCCCCCGGCTGCATCCCTGAAGAAGCACCGTTCCAAGAAACACGAGCAAAAAGGCGCGTTCAACAGACATCAAACGAGGTTCTTTCGGCAGGCAGCGGTCGGCAGATGACCGGGACCTGATTATAGAGCACAGCGTCCGAATTTGCCAAGGCGCTGATAAAAAATACTTATCCACAGGCTGGGAATTGAACGATCGTTCAGTTATGCTTTGCGGACAGGAGGAAGCGATGGCGCGAAAAACCGGATCGCACGCGGAAATCACCGGCCCCAGAATCCGCGAAGCGGCCCTTGGCTTGTTTGCAGAGCGTGGCTATGCGGCCGTCTCGATGCGCCAGATCGCGGCGAAGGTCGGCGTGCAGGCAGGGGCGCTCTACCTTTACACGGCCAACAAACAGGCGCTGCTTTTTGATCTGCTGCGCGACCATATGACCGACCTGCTGGCCGGGTATGACATTGCTGCGCAACCGGGTCGCGCGACCGAGAGACTGCGCCGGTTCACGCAATTTCACATTCTATATCATATGGATCGTCCGCATCTTGTGTTCGTGTCCTACATGGAGTTGCGAAATCTCGAACCAAAAAACTTCGCCGAGATAGAACGCTTGCGCCATGCCTATGAAGATCGGTTGGAAGCCATTCTGATCGCAGGCCAGCGCAGCGGTGAATTCGCCCTGACCGATACGCGTCTGGCCACGCTTGCGCTCATCGCCATGCTGACGGGGGTCAACACCTGGTATCGCGAAGGCGGACGGCTGAGCCGCGAACGCATCGGCGAGGTTTATTGGCAAATGGTCAGGAAAACCGTTTCGGCGTCGGCGGGGCCGGGTCTTCGCCACGGTGCGTGATGGCGCGTTCGCCAGGCCGGGTCAGGCATCAACAAAGCGGTGCGTGACCCTTGGCGGTGCGAATGGTGTCGCCTTGCAATGTCAGGCCGCGTCCGCCTCGTTTCTGCGCCTGGAGGAAACCAGTGATTCGAGTGTTTCAAGTGTGACATGGCTGACGCCGGGCAGGGCGCCCGCGTAAACCGACAAGGGGGCCGCGGGGTGGCCGAGATCGCTCAAGACCACGGCGGCACCGGTGAAACGTTGGTTGATCGTGTAATAGCTTGGTGTTGCCACGACCGTCAGGCCCAGTCCGGCCGCTGCCGCGACCCCATTGGAACTGTCGTCAATCGCAACGAGACCCGCAGGCGCCACATTCAGACGGCGGACACATTCGCGGTAGGCGGCCAGTGGTGTCGGGGTGCCGAGATCCTCCGCCGCGATGGCACAGTCAAGGCCATCGATCATCTCCAGCCCGAAACGGATATAAAGCAGCGTTTCGTATTCAAGGCGCGACCCGGTCGAACAGATGGCCAGCCTGACCGGCCCTGCAATCGCTTCGGACATCAGCCGCGCCACGCCCGGTCTGAGGGGTGCCGCACCGGATTCCAGCAATCCCAAATAGATTTTTTGTTGCCGCCGCCCGATTGCGCCAAGCGTTCCGTCGCCGTCCAGTTTCGGGAACGTGTCCGGAAAACGCAGCAGCGTGAAGTATTCCAGTTCACACCCGGTGCGGGCCTTGGCGACGATCTGCGCGTAGATGCGCCGGTTCCAGACCCAGTCGAACCCGAATTCCGCAAAGGCCTGATTGAAGGCCGTCCGCTTGACATCCGCCGTGTCCGCAAGCGTCCCGTCGACATCCAGAATAAGCGTATTGAGCATGGTCCTAACCCCCGGAAAAAGTTGCAGATCGATGCCCTGATTCTGACGGGTAATGGTTAATCCGGCGTTACCGGATGCCCCCTTGATGATCGCGACGATCTTTTCGGGCAGTCACAATTCGCTTGAGTTTGTTTGCCCACGCGGCAACAGTGACGCGGCGGATGACCTGCGGAGCGCCATGACAAACCAACCCAAGATCTGTTTTCTCGCCAGTGAAGCACCCGAGGCCCAGACGGCGAAAAACGCCCTGGTCGCGCGCTATGGGAACGCGGAACAAGGCAAGGCCGGCATCATCGTCGCGCTAGGGGGCGACGGGTTCATGTTGTCGACCCTGCATGCCCCTGAAACCGGTGAAACAGCCGTTTACGGGATGAATTGCGGCACGGTCGGCTTCCTGATGAACGAATACAACCAGGAGGGTCTTTTCGAACGGCTTGGCGCGGCCGAAGCGGTCTTTCTCAACCCCTTGTGCATGGACGCGGTCTGCGAAGATGGCCGGGTTGTCTCGGCGCTGGCGATCAACGAAGTGTCGCTTTACCGCGCGGGGGCGCAGGCCGCCAAGTTAAGGGTATCGGTCGACGGGCGCGTGCGGATGGAGGAACTGGTCTGCGATGGTGCGCTGGTCGCCACTCCGGCAGGATCGACCGCCTACAACTATTCGGCCCACGGTCCGGTTTTGCCGATCGATGCCGGGGTTCTGGCGCTGACGCCGGTTGCCGCTTTTCGCCCGAGGCGCTGGCGCGGTGCGTTGCTGCCCCAAAGTGCCACCGTGCGCTTTGACGTGCTGGAACCGGCCAAACGCCCCGTTTCCGCCGTCGCCGACAGCCGTGATGCGAAAAACGTCGTGTCCGTTGAAATCCGAAGCGAACCGCGCGTGCGCCATCATCTGCTGTTTGATCCCGGCCATGGGCTGGAGGAGCGCCTGACGCGCGAGCAGTTCACCTGAGCAAACCCCGATCAGGCAGGGGTTTTGGCGACGTGGACATTTTTTGGCGTGCAGTGGCGGCAGGTGGATCGTGGTTGGCCTGATTTGAGAACGTGCACGATCCTGCTGATCGCGCGCCTGTCATGGCGGGTTGGGTTTGAGGCAAAAGCGGTTCGATTACCGCCCGGACCCTGTCATCCCAACGGCCCGATTGATTGACCCTCCTAATCGCGTGTGGGCAGGGCTGCTTCTGGCTTGAAGGGGCCGTTAAGGTCTTTCCGTTTCAATCCATCCCCGCACGGCCCAGCG
>CAYXNM010000145.1:0-6666 GCA_964466385.1 uncultured Rhodobacter sp.
TCAAACCCCCAGCACCGACAGCCAGAAGGTCACCGACAGGATCGACAAGAGCGTACCCGCGAGAACGGCGCTTGCCGCGACGCGCTGCCCGACGCCGAACATGCTTGCGAAAATGAACGAATTGACACCCGGCGCCATCGATGCGGTCAGAACGGCGCTCCGGACCAGAGAAATGTCCAGCGCGAAGACCTGTGTGGTCAAGACGAACGCGATTGCCGGGTGAACGATCAGCGAAAGGACGCAGATCATCAGAACCTCACGCATGTCTCCTTCGGGTCGATATTGGTAGAGTATCCCGCCAAGCGCAAACAGGGCGGTGGGCAGCGCTGCGCGGATCATCAGATCAAAGGCCGAGGCGACAGGCCCCGGCAGTGTCAGGCCTGACAAGTTCGCCACGAACCCCGCAAGGATTGCCAGCATCAGGGCGTTCTTGAACATGGCGCGGACAATGGCGGCTATCGTCGCCCGCAAGCCCTGTTTGCCGCCTTTCACGGCCTCCATGGTCGCGATACCCAGGAAATAGCAAAAAGGCGCGTGGATCGAAACGATGGCGTAGTTGGGCGCAAGGGATTGTGCCCCGAACGCCAGTTCCATGATCGGCAGGCCCAAGAGAACCGAGTTGGCAAACAACGCTGAAAACCCGATTGCCACGCTGTCCGTCCACGGTCGCGAAAAGATGAACCGCGCCCCCAGCAGGCCCAGAACGAAAACCGAGACGGAGCCGGTATAATAGGACCCCAGCAAAGCCGGGTTGAACCCGTGCGAAATGTCGAGTGTGGAAATCGCGCGAAACAGCAACAGGGGAATCGCGAAGTTCTGGCTGAATTTCATCAGCAACGCGACGCTTTGCGCAGGGAACGCACCGGTCAGGACGGCCCCGTACCCCAGCGACATGACCAAAAAGACCGGCAGGATAATTTCAACGAGCGCGCCCATCTTAGGCTTTCAATCCTTAATCTCGATCGTCATCCCGTCATGGGCTGGCGTCACGTTGTCGGGCGTCTCGGCGCACAGGGTGGCGTAATCCAGATCGATATGCATGTTTGTCAGCACTGCGGATTTGGGTTTTGCGCGGGCGATCCATTCAAGGCTTTGCGAAAGATGCGTGTGCGTGGGGTGGGGTGTGCGTCGGAGCGCATCCAGCACCCAGACATCAAGGCCCGCCACGGCCTCCCAGCTTTCGTCGTACATCTCGGCAACATCGGGCAGGTAGGCCAAGTTTGCGATGCGAAACCCAAGGCTGTCGATGCTGCCATGCCCGACCCGAAACGGGTTCAGGGTGACAGGCCCGCCCGCACCGGTGATCGTCACCGGGCCGTCAAGCGTGTTGAGATCCAGTATGGGCGGGTAGGGGCTGCCCTCGGGCTGCACGAACGCATAGCCAAAGCGAGAGATCAGGGCGGTCTGCGTGGTGGGGTCGGCCCACACGGGCAGACGTTTTCGCATGTTGAAAACGATCATGCGCAAGTCGTCGATCCCGTGGACATGGTCAGCGTGCTGATGGGTGAACACAACACCATCAAGCGCACCGACATTTGCATCCAGAAGCTGGGCGCGCATGTCAGGCGAGGTGTCGATCAGCACGCGGGTAATGCCCCCCGTCGCGATCCTTTCCACCAATACCGAGCAGCGACGGCGGCGATTCCTGGGGTCGTCCGGGTTGCACGCCCCCCAATGCCCGCCAAGACGCGGAACGCCGCCTGATGAACCGCAGCCAAGGATCGTGTAGCGCAGAACCGCACTCATGGGGCGCCCTTTTCCCATTGCGCGGCCTTTGTGAACAGCCGGTCGAAATTGGCCGAAGTCAGGGACGCGAAGGAGGCATAATCCATGTCAAACACTTCCGCACCCACAGCGGCCGTCAGGGCGGTGTAGGCAGGCTCGTTGCGCCGTCCGCGATGGGGCGGCGGGGCAAGATAGGGGGCGTCGGTCTCCGTCAGGATGCGATCCCTCGGCGCGCCGGCAAAAATTTCGCGCAGGTCGGTCGATCTGGGAAATGTGGCGATGCCCGACATGGACAGGTAAAACCCCAGATCAATCGCTGCGCGGGCCAGTCCGGGCCCCGAGGAAAAACAATGCATCACGCAGGTATAGGCGCCTTTTTCGTGTTCTTCCGTCAGGATCTTCGCCATGTCCTCGTCCGCTGCGCGCGCATGGATGATGAGAGGCAGGCCCGACTGCCGGGCCGCCTGGATATGAATGCGCAGGCTTTCGGCCTGAACGGCTTTGCTTTCAGCGGTATAGTGATAATCCAGACCCGTTTCGCCAAACGCGATCATTTTGGGGTGATCGGCAAGTGCCAGCAGTTGCTCCAGCCTGACCAGCGGTTCCTCGGCCACATGCATGGGATGAACGCCCGCGGCAAAAAAGACGGGATCGAACCTTTCCGCGATGGCCCGCACACCCGGTTCCCCCGCAAGGCTGGTCGCGATCGAAACCATGCGCGTAACGCCCGCTGCAACCGCCCGTTCGACGACGTCCGGCAATTCGTCTGAAAAGTCGGGAAAGTCCAGATGGCAATGGCTGTCGACGATTTGCGGTGAGTTGGTCATCTGGGGTCCATGGCGCCGGGATCAGGCGGCGCGTTCGCGGGCCGCTGTTTGGTCGATTTTCACCAACATATCAATGATCACCGATGCGGGGTCAAGATGAACCGCGCGCGCGTGGGCGGCACGCTCGGCCAGCGATTGGGCGAGGGTCGCCCATCTCTGTGCGCTGGTCACGGTTCTGGACAGACCGGCAAAGAGCGCCTGTTCGCGCTCGGAAATGGTCTGAACCAGCTGTGGGTTTGCCCCCGACAGCGCCAGCCGGTACAGCAACCGGTGGATCAGGCTGACGGTCAGGTCATAGCGGTCCACACCCTGCTTGCCGACGCAGCTTTCGGCAATCTGAACGGCGGTTGCGCGGTCCATGGCGCGCGCGCCTCCGATCAAATCGACCAGATTACCATAACGTGTCAGACCATCTTCGGCCGTCAGGCGGATCGCTTCGCCAACCGACCCAAAGGCAAGGGCCGACACAGCGTCCGGCGATGCGCCGGGATCAACCCCGGCCCCTTTGAGGGCCGCCTGCATGTCCTCAGCGCCGAGGGGTTGGCATTTGAGCGTTCGGCACCGGCTGCGAATGGTGGGCAGCAATCGCATGGGCCTGTGACTGATCAGCAGCAAGACCGTGTTATCGGGCGGTTCTTCGAGGATTTTCAAGAGCGCGTTCGCCGCCGACGGGTTCATGTCCTCGGCCGGGTCGATGATGACGACGCGGCGCCCGCCATCGGCGGCGGACAGTTGAAAGAACCCGCGTATCTTGCGAACTTCTTCAACCGTGATGTCCTGTTTGAGCCGCTCCCTTGTCTGGTCCCATGGGCGTCTGCAAAGGCACAGGCGCGGCTCGGCCAATGCGGCCAGCCGCCGCGCAAGGGGCGTATCGCCGGGCGTTTCAAGTGCGTTTTGCGCCGGGGCGGAAATGAGGTCGGGTTCCGTTTCCGTCAGCAAGAGGCGCGCGATCTTCCACGCCAGCGTTGCTTTTCCGACACCCACCGGCCCGGAAATCAACCAGGCATGGTGCAGCCGGTGGCTGTTCAGCGCCGCCAGAAACTCTGCCCCGGCCTTTTGCTGGCCGAAGAGGCGCCGTGTATGGCGTGGGTGGGGCGCGTCCCTGATGCGGTCAGGCTCGGGAATATCGACGCGGTCGGTCATTGGCGGGAACGAAAAACGGCGTTGATTTCGGCGGCCACGACATCCGGTGGGCGGTTGCCGTCAATCAGCACGCAGCGGGCGCTTTGGGAACTGGCCAGTTCCAGAAACCCTTCGCGCAGCGCCAGTTGGAAGGGCAGGCCAAACTCCTCGAACCGGTCCTCGCCCGAGCGGCGCGCCAGACCGCGCCCAAGAGCGGTCTCAGGGTCCATGTCGATGATGAATGTCAGGTCGGGTTCGCGCTTGATCATCAGGGTGTGGAGTTTGTCGACAACTTCGCGAAGCTCGGCGCGGGCGACCCCCTGATAGACGCGTGTTGAATCCGCAAAACGATCGCTGATCACTGTTTTCCCGGCCAGGAGTGCGGGAAGAATGGTCTTTTCAAGGTGATCGCGCCTTGCGGCGGTGAACAGCAGAATCTCGGTTTCCGGCGACCAGCGTTGCGGATCGCCGGTGACGAGAAGCGCGCGAATTTCCTCAGCCCCGTCCGAACCGCCGGGTTCGCGCGTCAGAACGACCTTTGTGTCATCGTTGCGCAGACGATCCGCCAGCCGCCGGGCTTGTGTCGACTTGCCCGACCCGTCGATCCCCTCGAAGGTCACGAATAGAGGGCTGGTCGCCATCAGTTGAACAGATCCAAAAGGCTGCGCGTAAGAAGCGCGGCCGACAGGCGCACACGCGCCATGAAACCGCTTCGCCCAACCGAGCGTTCGGCCACGAGCGGAATATCGACGCTTTCCATGCCGGGAATTTCAACCGTCAGCAGGCCGAGTTCCTGTCCCATTTCAATTGGTGCGGCGATCGGTTCGCGCAGGGAAATCTGCGCGGACAGGTCGGTGGCGTTGCCAGCAGGCAGCAGGAGCGTCACATCGTTCTTTACGGCCAGTTTGACCGAGGGATTCAGCCCCAGCCAAACATCGGCACTGCCTACGGTCTGTCCGGATTCAAGGATTTTTTTTTCAACGAACTGGCGAAAGGCCCAGTTCGTCAGTTTCTCGGCCTCACGCGCGCGGTCCGCCTCGCTTTCAAGACCGGAAACCATAAGGATCACCCGTCGCCCGTTGCGTACGGCCGAACCGACGACGCCATACCCCGCCTCCTTGGTATGGCCGGTCTTCAACCCATCAGCGCCGATATCCAGCTTTAGCAGAGGGTTCCGGTTTCGGTTGTTTGCGGGGGCACGGCCATCGAACGCGAACTCTTTTTCCGAGAAATAGCCATAATATTGTGGAAACACCGTAATCAAACGGTTGGCCAGCATGACCAGATCGCGCGCGCTCATGCGCTGGTTGGGATGGGGCCAGCCGTTGGAATTGGCGAAAGTCGACTTGGTCATGCCCAACTGCCGCGCCCGTTCGGTCATGGCGCGGGCGAATTCGGTCTCGGTGCCTGCAAGGGCCTCGGCCAGAACGACGCAGGCATCGTTCCCCGACAGCACGATCACCCCCTGTATCAGATCGTCGACCCGCACTTTGTCGCGCGTTGTCAGGAACATGGTCGAGCCACCGTAGGACATCGCATGTTCAGAGACGGGCAGTTTTTCGTCCAGCGTCAGGCGACCGTCTTCCAGGGCCTCAAACACCATGTTGAGTGTCATCAGCTTTGACATCGAGGCCGGTGGCAGCGACTGATCGGCGTTCTTTTCCAAAAGAACGGTGCCTGTGGCGTAATCCAGAACGAGCGCCGCGCGGGCTTTGGTTTCGATTGCCAGCATCGGCCCGCCCATGAGGCAAAGCAGTATGAATGGCAGCAACAGAAATCTTTGAACGACCTTCATTCCCTTTCTCCGTCAGTTCGTTACGAAATAGGCGTCATCAAACCCCAGCTGATGGGCTTTCTTAAGCAAACCTGCGCGTTCGGACTTGCTGGAAGCCGGGCCGATCAGGACACGCCAGAATGTCTTGCCCTTTGACTGCTGTTCTTTCACGATGGGCACGACCCCCAGCGTTGCAAGGCTGGTCGCGGTGTTTCTGGCGTTGGTCTCGACACTGAAAATGCCGATTTGGATGAAGGGTTTGGCCAGCGTTGAAATCGGCTGCGTCCCGAGCGGTTCCGGTTCTGGCTTGCCTTCCGCTTCATCAATGGCTGCGGCCGCGATATCGGTGACGGATTTCTTTTTCGCCGGGTCGGTCGGAACCGGCTCCGCCTCGCTGGTTTTCTGTGGTACGGATTCACGCCGGAGTGCCGTCACGTTGAGTGTGGTCGGCTTTCCCGCCAGTATCCCCAATGCGGCGGCCGCATCGCTTGACAGCTGAATCTTTGGCCCCGGATTGTCCCGCTCGCGCTTGAAAAGCGCACCGATCACGAATTTCTTGTTTTCGGTATTTCTTATGATGACGCGCTCGGGCTGGATATCGCCGGGATAAGCCACCCAGACCCCTCCAAGCGAAGGCCGTCCATCCCAAAGCGCGGGTTCGGTGACCTGAAAGACCAGGGGATCCTCGACATCGCGCTCCACCAGTCGGACCGAACTTGTTTCCGGCGTCGCCGTCTGGGTGGCAGGCTTTTTTCCAAACCCGAACGAGGGCATCTTGAAGTCACCGCATCCACTTAACACCAAAGCCGCGGCAAGCAGCGTGGCCATCTTGACCCTGGTCTGAATTGTTGCCTGTTCCATTCCTGCCCCCTGTGGCCGGGTGCCGGGCTGGATTGGCTGACCTCCCACCCGACGCGCTCCTGCTCTGCGCCCGTTTCCAGTATCATTCGGGCAATTTTTATCGCAGTTTACGCAAGTCTGGTTGAAATGAAAAGCGGCATGGCATTGTTCCAGGGACCGACGGGCAAGTTTTGGCTGACCCTTTTCCCGGTGCCCTGAAGGCGGCAACACGCGAGATGAAATCGAGTGTTCCAGAATCACGGAAACGCCGCTAAAGACCCCGTGCCGGAGGAGTGGCAGAGTGGTCGAATGCACTGGTCTTGAAAACCAGCGAAGGTGCAAGTCTTCCGTGGGTTCGAATCCCACCTCCTCCGCCAC
>CAYXNM010000146.1:0-6518 GCA_964466385.1 uncultured Rhodobacter sp.
CCATAGGCTTTTTGCTGGGACGCGGTGTAACCACCACCCCAGGACGTAACGGTCAGATCAGCAGCAAATGCGGCACCTGCCGACATTGCGACTACCGATGCAGCCGTCACAAGGATTTTCGATACTTTCATTTAGGTCTCTCCCTAGTTGGTGCCGGTTTCCCGGCGACTTTCATTACGGCAGGCGCGCGTCAGGCGCACCCCGCAATGGCTATGTCACGCGTCCAGTGCGCGACAATCCTCTGTTGCCCAGCTCACCTTGGTCATTTCGTCAACCGCTAGGCGCTTGTTTCCGGCAGCGTTTGGTATTTTCACGATGAATTCGTCATTGCCCATGACATTCATGCGACAGCGAATGTGATCGCCGAGGTAAATCAGTTCCAGAACCTTGGCGTCAACCGCGTTCGCGCCACTGGCCGCGCCGATATCAACCCGTTCCGGGCGGATCGACAAGGTGGTCCGGGAGCCGGTTTCCCCACAGCTCACTGCCGTTGCCTCGCCAATCGTGCCGTCACCGTAGTCGACCTTGGCAACCCCGTTCTTGACATTCTTTACCGTGCCGGCGAGCGTGTTGTTCTCGCCGATGAACTGCGCCACGAACGCATTCTCGGGACGCTCGTAAAGATCGTCTGGCGTGGCCAGTTGCTGAATAATTCCGTCATCAAAGACCGCGATGCGGTCGGACATGGTCAGCGCCTCGGACTGGTCGTGGGTCACGTAGACCACGGTCACGCCAAGGCGCTCGTGCAGGTGCTTGATCTCGTACTGCATGTGTTCGCGCAACTGTTTGTCCAGCGCGCCAAGCGGTTCGTCCATCAAAACGAGGTCCGGTTCAAACACCAAGGACCGCGCCAGGGCGATCCGCTGTTGCTGACCACCGGACAATTGCGCGGGGCGCCGGTTGATGAAATCGCCCATCTGCACCATGTCGAGTGCTTTTTTGACGTTGGCTTCGCGCTCCGACTTGCTCTGGCCCCGCACTTCCAGCGGGAAGGACAGGTTTTCGCCAACGGTCATGTGCGGAAACAACGCATAATTCTGGAACACCATGCCGATGCCGCGTTTATGCGGCGGGATGTTGTTGATCGGCTTGCCATCCAGCCGAATATCGCCATGCGTCGCGGTTTCGAACCCCGCGAGCATCATCAGACAGGTCGTCTTGCCCGAACCCGACGGCCCGAGCATCGTCAGAAACTCGCCCTTGCCGATATACAAATTCAGGTCTTTGACCACCAGAATTTCGCCGTCATAGCTCTTTTGGACGTGATCAAAGACCACGAATCCATCTTCCTTGGATACGGTGGGCAAGCTGTTCCTCCCTAGAACATTATCTGTCAGTGGCGGCTCGCAGCGGTCGCCTTAATAAAAAACAACCACATTCGCATCAGCAATGCAACAGATTGATGGTCCAAAAACGCCATTCGTCGCGTCGTATTCGAACAAACGCACAAAAACAAAGTGCGGGCAAAACGACGCGACGTGTGCGACCATCCATGCGCCATTCACGACGATTCCCCTCCCAGCCCCGTGCCTGGCGTCACGAAATCATCGTTCGTGTCAGGTGTGGGCTATCGACATTGCGAACCCGGCGATTCAGTCGGTTTTCACAAAGCCGAGGCCGGGAATATTCCGCCATCCCCCGTTCAGCCGGTCGAGCGCCGCAGTAAGTGAGGGATCGGGAAACATTGCCGCCGCCGTCGTGTTTCGCCTGTGTTTCAGGCGTGTCTTTTCGTTCAACCCCGCCACCAGACCGGCCCCCGGCGCCGGTTTCAGGGTTTCGATCGTCTGCGGCAGATCGGAAATGACCGAATGCTCGAACTGCTGTTTCTTGCGCGCATAGCGGCTTTCGGGATTGTCACCCAGTTCGTAATTCCGAAACCCCTGCCCGGCCTTCAGGTATTTGAGGTGCCAATAGAAAAACCCCGCAAATTCACGCCTCAGGCGGTGGGCGCCGAACCGCTCAAACCGCTTGTCGTGATAAAACCGGGTCGCCTCGGAGACACGGAAATACCCGTGATCCCCGCCGCCGACCACGGGATCAAACGCGGGGATGCCAAGCTGTCCTGTGTCGTCTCTTGCGATATTGAAACCGGAAAAGCAGTATTGAACATTCGCGTCCGCCCCGCCCTGTCGGAGTGTTTTCGTGATCTTCCCGACCTCCGATGGGATTGCCAGGTGATCGTCATCCAGCTTGACCACGATCTGATGACGGGTCTTCGCCAGCACGAAGTTGGAATAGTTGACCATGCTCCGGGGCGCGTCTTCCGGCGTCGCGGCGTGGCCCTGGCTGCCCAGCGGCTCGACCCGGTCGGTATAGTGAAAAACACGGATCTTGCCCGGAAACTCGGCCATCAGGCGCGCCAGAATGTCCGGTGTGGTGTCGACACACTGATTGAAAGCAACGACGATTTCATCATAAAACCCGATATGCGAACGGATCGTGGCCTCGACGAAATCCGCCCCGTTTCGACAGCGCATGAAAGCGCTTATTCCGGGCGTGCGCGCCGAAATGTTCATGTGATCCGGGCGGAAAACATAGCCTGTGACGGTTGGGACCTGCATCAAACCCATCTTCTTTATCTGTCGAATCCAAGGGTATGCGGACCATTGAACCGGCACAAGGGGCGCGGTTGGCGATATTGGGGCTGTTTTTTTTGACCCCGATTGGGTAAGGCTCGGCCAGTTCTTGCGCGAATGTAAAGGCGATGATGAAAGCAGTCATATTAGCGGGCGGTCTGGGGACCCGGATCAGCGAGGAATCGCATCTCAAACCCAAACCGATGATCGAGATCGGCGGCAAGCCGATCCTGTGGCACATCATGAAGATTTACGGCGCGTCGGGCATCACCGAGTTTGTGATCTGCTGCGGCTACAAGGGCTATATCATCAAGGAATATTTCGCGAATTATTTTCTGCACATGTCCGATGTGACCTTCGATCTCAGCAACAACCGGATGGAGGTCCACAATCATTCGGCGGAACCCTGGAAAGTGACGCTGGTGGATACCGGCGAGATGACGCAGACCGGGGGGCGTTTGCTGCGCGTGCGCGATCATATCGACGACACGTTCTGCCTGACCTACGGCGACGGCGTTGGTGACGTGGATATTCCGGCGCTTATCGATTTCCACAAACGCCAGGGCACCAAGGCGACCGTTACGGCCATTCAGCCTGCAGGCCGCTTCGGCGCCATCGAATTCCAGGGCAACAAGGTTGAAAGTTTCATCGAGAAGCCCCGCGGCGACAATCGCTGGATTTCGGGTGGGTTTTTCGTCTGCGAACCGGATGTGTTCGACCTGATCGAAAACGACCAGACGGTCTGGGAGGCGGGCCCGCTCGAAACGCTCGCCGCAGACAGCGAACTGTCGATCTGGCAACACAAAGGCTATTGGTCGGCCATGGACACCATGCGCGACAAAAACATGCTGGAGGATCTTTGGCGGGAAAAACGCGCGCCCTGGAAAATCTGGCCGTGAGTGAATTCTGGCGCGGTAAGAAGGTCCTGTTGACGGGCGACACAGGGTTCAAAGGCAGTTGGCTCGGCCTTTGGTTGAATGATCTGGGTGCCAGGGTCCATGGTTGTGCGCTGGAACCCGACACGACGCCTTCGCTCTCTGAGCAGTTGAACCTTTCAGAGCTGATCGACGGCTGCATTCTGGACATCCGCGACGAATGCGCACTGGCGGCGCGTGTGCGGTCACTGGCGCCCGACATCGTATTTCATCTGGCTGCCCAGCCTCTGGTCCGCCTTTCCTACGACCAACCGCTGGAAACGTTCCTGACCAATGTCATGGGCACCGCCCATCTGCTGAACGCGGCGCGCGGGCTGACAAATCCCTGCGCGATTGTGGTCGTGGCCACGGACAAGGTCTATGAAAACCTTGAAAGCGGACGCGCCTATCGGGAAAGCGACAGTCTGGGAGGGCACGACCCCTATAGCGCCAGCAAGGCCGCGACCGAAATCGTCGTTTCGTCCTGGCGCAGCAGTTTTTTTTCCGGTGACACGCCGGTACGGGTGGCCTCGGCGCGCGCCGGCAACGTCATAGGCGGCGGGGATTGGGCGCAGGACCGTCTGGTGCCGGACATCGTTCGCGCGCTCTCGTCAGGTTTGCCGGTTCAGGTGCGCAATCCGGGTTCCGTTCGCCCCTGGCAGCATGTTCTGGACCCGCTGTCTGGTTACATGACGCTGGCAGAGCGGTTGTTCACCAGCCCCGACAGCGCATACCAGGACGCGTTCAACTTTGGCCCGGATCCCCGTGAAACACGCCCGGTGCGCGACCTTGTCAGCGAAAGCCTCGACCTTTGGGGTGGCGAATGGCAGGATGCGACCGATCCCGACGCCCCGCACGAGGCGTCGCTGCTGAACCTCAACATCGACAAGGCGCGGGACATTCTGGGCTGGTCACCCCGCTGGACATTTTCCCGCGCGGTCGAAAGAACAATGAACTGGTACAAACAACACCAAAACGGCGGGTCCGCGCGCGGGCTCGTCCGCGAGGACATCAGGCAGTTTTCAAAGACATGAGATTTACCCCGCTTCCGCTTGAAGGTGCCTACCTTATCGACCTTGAAAAGATCGAGGATGAGCGCGGCTATTTTGCGCGCCAGCTCTGCGACCGGGAATTCGGCGAAATGGGGCTGAACACGGACTGGGTGCAGATGAACGTGGCCCTGAACCGCACAATCGGCACGGTCCGCGGGATGCATTTCCAGCGCCCGCCCCACGCCGAGATCAAGATGATACGCTGCCTCAAGGGCGCGATCAGGGATTTCATCGTCGATCTGAGGCTGGGCTCGCCCAGCTATGGCGAATGGATCGATGTCGAGCTTAACGACCAAAACCAGACGATGCTTTATGTTCCCGCCGGATTTGCGCATGGGTATCAATCACTTGAGCCGGACACGGAACATATGTATTTCCATTCGACCCACTACAGCCCCGGCGTCGAGGACGGGCTGCGGTTTGATGATCCCACGCTTGGCATCCACTGGCCGCTCGACCCGGTCAATCTCTCCGAACGCGACCTCGATCTGCCGACATTCGCCGACTGCGTTCCCATCGATCTGAACGCGACATGACAACGGCGGCGCGGCAGGCCAGGCTTGAAGTTGCAAGCGGGCCAACCTATAGCGTATCCCAACCGCGCCACCTGCAAAAAGCGAGATAAGCCGGATGAACTGTCGCCATTGCAAAACGCCCCTGACGAACGTTTTCCTTGACCTTGGAAACGCGCCGCCCTCGAACGCATATCTGAGCGCCGAGGACTTGCGCAAGCCCGAGGTGACCTTTCCCCTGCGCCTCTATTCCTGCAACGCCTGCCGCCTTGTCCAGACCGAGGATTACGCTGCGGCTGACGATCTTTTTCGCGCCGATTACGCGTATTTCTCCTCCACATCCAAAAGCTGGCTTGACCACGCCCAACGCTATGCGGACATGATCACCGATCGGCTGTCGCTGACACGGGACAGTTTCGTGATCGAGCTTGCCTCCAACGACGGGTATTTGCTGAAGAATTTCGTGGCAGCGAATATTCCCTGCCTTGGGATCGAACCAACCGATGACACCGCGGACGCCGGTGAAAAACTGGGCGTCCCGGTGGTGCGGGAATTTTTTGGCACGCAACTGGGTCAACGGCTGGCCGCCGAGGGCCATCAGGCCGATCTGGTGATCGGCAACAACGTCTATGCCCACGTGCCCGACATCAATGATTTTTCCGCCGGAATCGCCGCGGTTCTGAAACCGCAGGGCGTCTGCACGCTGGAGTTTCCCCACCTCATGCGGCTGGTGGAATTCAACCAGTTCGACACGGTTTACCACGAGCATTATTCCTATCTGTCGCTGCTTGCCGTCACGAGAATCTTCAAAGCTGCCGGACTGCGGGTTTTCGATGTCGAGCAACTGCCGACCCACGGTGGCAGTCTGCGTGTCTACGGCTGCCACGCGGACGCTGAACGCGAACAAGGCCCGTCCGTTGAGGCGCTCTTGCGCGAGGAGCGCGCCCGCGGCATGGATCGCGATGATTTCTACACTCATTTTCAGGAACAGGCTGATCGCGTGAAAAACGGGCTGCTTGGGTTCCTTTTGGAGCAAAACAACAACGGTCGGACAATCGCCGCCTACGGCGCGGCGGCCAAGGGCAATACGATCCTGAATTACGCGGGCGTCAAACCCGATCTTCTGCCCGTGGTGCATGACGCCGCCAAGGCCAAGCAGGACAAATTCATGCCCGGCAGCCACATTCCGATTCTGGCCCCCGAAGCGCTGAACGGGACCCGCCCGGATTTTGTGCTGGTCCTGCCCTGGAACATCGTTGACGAGGTCAAATCCCAACTGGCGCATCTGCACGACCAGGGCACGCGTTTCGTGACCGCCGTGCCGGAACTGACGATCACGTGAGTGGCCTCGTCCTCTTGACCGGGGCCACCGGCTTCGTGGGGCGGCAGGTGCTGCGCCACTTGCTGGCCAGCGAAGTCGCGGTGCGGCTGGTTGTCCGCGCAGGCTCCGAAGGGAAATTCGCG
>CAYXNM010000147.1:0-6460 GCA_964466385.1 uncultured Rhodobacter sp.
CGACGCCCTGGGTTTGCTGGCCGTCGCGCAGGGTTGTGTCAAAGAGGGAAAGACGTTCGCGGGTCATTGGGTGACCTTTCGGCCGGAAAGCGTATATGGGCTGCAAGCCCGCTTCGCCCCCGACCCGCCCCCCAGGGCGGGGGCGAAATCACCCCCACCCTCGTGCCGGGGGCTACGCTTTGCAATCAAAGATCGGTTCATGTTTTTTTTCCAATCATTGCGTCGATTTCAGCGATAAGTTGAAGGTTATCACTGAATTGATTGTACCTCGGATCGTCAAAGGCGATTTCAGGCAGGTTGTCTGAGTTGATCCTGATTGGAAGCCCGATTTTGACCATTTCGTCGCGAAGAAAATCTGCTTTCGCAAAATTCCTCTTCAGACGAAGCTTCGCATACTCAGCGAAGAGATCGCCGATTTTTGCAGCCAAATTGTCGGACATTTGAAGCGGCAAAACCTGCGTCCAATTCCCCAAGTTGTCACCAAGTAATCCCAGCAAACCCGCGCTGGCCTTCAACTCAGCGGCATCTCCTGATCCCGCCAGCCTGTGCAGTTCTGCAATCGCACCCGCCGTGTTCAGATCATCCGCCACACATGCGACAACAGACACCGCCGCACTTGGCGAAGGCTCGATGCCCTCGACGAGCGCCCTCCACTTGCGCAAGGTCTCCTCCGCCGCGCGCGCCTTCTTCTCGGTCCAGTCCATCGGTTTGCGGTAATGGGTGGACAGGAACACAAACCTTATCACCTCGCCGGGATATCCCTGATCCAAAAGTTCGCGCACCGAAAAGAAATTGCCCAGGCTCTTGGACATCTTCCGCCCTTCCACCTGCAACATCTCGTTGTGCATCCAGACCTGGGCAAAGCTGTCCTCGCCCGCCTCGCAACAGCTCTGCGCCTTTTCGTTCTCGTGATGCGGAAAGGCCAGGTCCAGCCCGCCGCCGTGGATATCGAATTGCGCACCCAACAATTCGCGGCTCATGGCCGAGCATTCGATGTGCCAGCCGGGGCGCCCCCGCCCCCACGGGCTGTCCCATCCCGGCAGGGTGTCCTCGGACGGTTTCCACAGCACGAAATCCATCGGATCGCGCTTGTAAGGGGCCACTTCCACCCGTGCTCCGGCGATCATGTCGTCAACCGAGCGCCCCGAAAGCGACCCGTAGCGCGCATAGGAGCGCACATCGAAAAGCACGTGCCCCCCGGCCTCGTACGCGTGGCCCGTATCGATCAGTTCCTGCGTCATGTCGATCATCTGGCCGATATATTCGGTCGCCCTTGGGGCAAGGTCCGGCTCCCGGTTTCCCAGTGCGGCCATGTCTTCGACATACCAGCGGATCGTTTCGTCCGTAATGGCGCGGATCGTCCGCCCACTGCTCGCGGCGCGCGCGTTGATCTTGTCGTCGACATCGGTGAAATTGCGCGCGTAGGTCACGTGGTCCGGGCCGTAAACATGCCGCAGCAACCGGTTCAGCACATCAAACACGATCACCGGGCGCGCATTCCCGATATGGGCGCGGTCGTAAACCGTGGGGCCACAGACATACATCCGCACGTTTTGGGGATCGAGCGGTGTGAACGGCTCTTTCCTGCGGGTCATGGTGTTGTATAACTTGATCTCGGTCATCGGTTTCTCGCGCGTCTTATCGAACTTGCGCGGGGCCTATCATCTGGCAACTGTTTTGAAAACAAGAGAAGAACCCGCGCGACATATGTCAGCAGGTAATCGAAATCCCAATCAAGGTATCGATCTTTCTCATGGGCCAAGCCTTAGCCGCCTGCCCTTTCATTTGCAAGATTTTTTGCCGTCATCCCTGATCTTCACTTGCCAACAGGCCGGGAATCATGATGCCGTCGCCCCGCGGCACGGGATCAGGAACATGCGTCTTTCAGAACGAATTCTCAACATCACGCCCAATGGCGCGGACGGGTGGGCCGTGTTTTACAAGGCGCGCCAAATGAAGGCCGACGGTCAGGACATTCTGGAACTGACGATCGGCGAACACGACAAAAAGACCGATCCTGCGATCCTTGACGCGCTCACCCAAAGCGCACGCGCCGGAAACACCGGTTATGCGATGGTTCCGGGGTCGCGCGCCTTGCGCGAAGCGGTTGCCAGACGCATCCGGATGCGAACGCAAACACCTACGGATCATGAAAACATCCTGATTACGACGGGGGGTCAGGCCGCCTTGTTTGCAGCGCACATGGCTGTGCTCGACCCCGGCGACACGGCCCTGTTTCTCGACCCCTATTACGCGACCTATCCCGGAACGTTGCGCGCGGCGGGTGCGGATGCGCGGGCGATCATCACGCGACCTGAAAACAATTTCCAACCCACAAGGCGCGATCTGGAGCGCGCGGATTCAGCGGCGAAATCCCTGCTGATCAATTCGCCCAACAACCCGACAGGGGTGGTTTATTCGCCGGAAACGCTTGAAATGATTTCCGATTTCGCCAAGACGCGGGATCTTTGGCTGATCTCGGACGAGGTTTACGACACCCAGGTCTGGCAAGGCCGACACCTGTCACCCCGCGCGATGGAGGGCATGGAACCCCGGACGATCGTCATCGGCTCCATGTCCAAGAGCCACGCAATGACCGGGTCGCGCATCGGGTGGATCGCAGCCCCCAAAGCGGTTGTGTCCTGCCTGATCGAGCTTTCCACCTCAACGACCTACGGCGTGCCGGGATATATCCAGGACGCCGCCCTTTTCGCGCTGAACCGGGGGGACGCGCTTGAAAAAGAAATCGCCTCGGTGTTCTGCCACCGCCGGTCCATCGCGCAGGAGATCCTGAGCGGCACGCAGGTCTTGTCGCTGGTGCCGCCATCCGGGGCCATGTATCTGATGCTGGATATCCGCGCGACCGGCCTGGGCGGCCAGGATTTCGCGCTGGCGCTTCTTGATCAGGAAAAAATCGCCGTCATGCCGGGTGAAAGCTTTGGGGCAGCCGCCGCGGGGCATATCCGGGTTGCCATGACGGTTGAAGACGACCTCTTTTCCGGGGCAATCCGCAAGATCGTTCAATTCGCCGAAGATCTGGCCACGCGATGAACCCGGTACAATGTCGGGACGGCCGGGGTCCGGCACGCCGCGAAGGACGCACGCTTGTGTGTCTTGTCACGACGTGCGAACACTCGGCCCATGAAGAAACAGGACTTTACCCACTGGTCGAATCGCGCCACTCAATGGGGGCAGGATTACCTTGATACGCTGTCGGCCCGCCCGGTGCGCGCGCAGACCAAGCCGGGCGACATCGCCGCGCAACTGCCCCAGTCACCGCCCGAGCACGCCGAACCGATGGACCGGATTTTTGCCGATTTCGAGGCGATTGTTCCGGGCGGCATGACCCATTGGCAGCATCCGCGTTTCTTTGCCTATTTCCCGTCCAATGCGTCCCCGGCATCGATGGTCGCTGAACAATTGGCCAACACCATTTCCGCCCAGTGCATGTTGTGGCAGACGTCGCCGGCGGCCACCGAAATCGAGACCGTGATGATCCGCTGGCTGCGCGATGCACTGGGTCTTGGCACGCATTTCAAGGGGGTCATTCAGGACAGCGCGACATCGGCGACGCTGTCGGCGATCGTGACCATGCGCGACCGTGCCAGCGACTGGCAGAGCGTCGACAAGGGGCTTGGCCATCAGCGCCCGATCCGCATCTATGCCTCCGAACAGACCCACAGTTCCGTTGACAAGGCCTGCCGGATCGCGGGGATCGGGCAGGACAATCTGGTCAAAATCGAAACGGGCGCCAATTTCGCCATGAAGCCACAGGCACTGAGGGACGCGATTGACCGGGACCGCGCGGCGGGGTTTCTGCCTGCGGGGGTTGTCGCCTGCACCGGGGGAACCTCGATCGGGGCGTTTGACGACGTTGCCGGGATCGTAAGACTCGCCAAAGGGGAAAACCTCTATACTCATGTCGATGCTGCCTGGGCCGGTTCGGCAATGATCTGCCCGGAGTTTCGCACGCTTTGGCACGGGGTCGACGATGCTGACAGCATCGTCTTCAACCCCCACAAATGGCTGGGGGTGCAGTTTGACTGCTCGGTTCAGTTCCTGGCGGACCCAAAAGCGCAACTGCGGTCGCTTTCCCTGCGTCCCGATTACCTTGAAACGCCGGGCGAGGAAGACATCGTCAATTACAATGAATGGACCGTTCCCCTTGGTCGCCGGTTCCGGGCGCTGAAATTATGGTTCGTCATGCGCGCCTATGGGCTGGAAGGGTTGCGCACCCGCATCCGAAACCATGTGGCCTGGGTGAGAGAGCTTGAAACCCGGCTGGCGACCCATCCTGATTTCACGATAATCACCCAAAGCCGCCTTGCGCTATTTACCTTTCAGTACACACCCCTCAACGGAGACGCGGACAAAGCAACCGAAGATCTGCTGGCACGGGTGAACGACGATGGCCGCATATACCTGACGCAAACCCGGCACGAGGGCAAATACGTGATCCGGGTCACGGCGGGGCAATTCGATTGCACCCGGCGCGATGTCCTGAGCGTTTACGACGTCGTCACCGAACTGGCGCAGCACCCGGCGCGCGGAGCCGATGCCGGTTGAGAAACGACACCGTTGACGCAAACGGACAAGACGGCCCGATCCCGGGCGCGTTTATCTGACAGGATCAACGCCGGGGGCGAAGGCCGCAAATGCCTGACAACGACTGGAAAATCTCTTTGATTATTCGCACGATCGGTGCAGAGCGCGGGCGTGCGGCGCGTGGAAGGCCACTGTCGGCCTGACCGCACGCCCTTTTTGCCCGTCCCTTGAAAGACCCCACATGACACACCCTCGACCCCGCCGATCAGGCGGCCGTTCCGCGCGCCAGGCCCTGCGCGCGGCCCCTCTCGCCAAGAATATCCGCCCGGTACGCCCGGGAATGGAAGGGGGCGCCTATAACCCCCTTACGCAGACGGAACTTGAACAGATCCACGAGGCCGCACTGGTCGCGATGGAGGAAATCGGCTTTGCCGACGCCCCGCCGTCCGGGGTCAAAATCCTGACGAAAGCCGGTGCCGAACTTGGCCAGGACGGGCGCATCCGCATCCCACGCGCGCTGGTCGCCGAAACCATGGGCAAGGCCGCCAGAGAGATCACGCTTCCCGCGCGCACCCCCGAACACGATCTTCGCCTAAGTGGAAATCGCGTCCATTACGGCACGGCTGGCGCTGCGGTTCACGTGGTCGATGTGGAAAACAACGCCTATCGCGACAGCACGGTGCAGGACCTGTTTGATGCCGCCAGGATCGTCGACACCCTTGACAACGTTCACTTTTTTCAACGTCCCATGGTCTGTCGCGATATTACGGACCCCTACGAACTGGATATCAACACACTTTATGCTAGCTGCTCGGGCACGACAAAACACGTGGGCACCAGCTTTACGGAACCTGACTTTGTTCCCGGATGCTTCGATCTCTTGCACGAAATGGCCGGGGGAGAGGAAAACTGGCGGGCGCGACCGTTCGTGTCTGCCTCGATCTGTTTCGTCATTCCCCCCATGAAATTCGCCACCGAAGCCTGCGAAACCATGGAAGCCTGCATTCAGGGCGGCATGCCCGTCCTGTTGCTGTCAGCCGGTCAGGCAGGCGCAACGGCGCCCGCGTCAATTGCCGGGGCGATCGTACAGGCTGTCGCGGAATGTCTGGCTGGTCTCGTCTATGTCAACGCGGTCAAACCGGGCCATCCGGCGATATTCGGCACATGGCCCTTTGTTTCGGACCTGCGCAGCGGTGCCATGTCGGGTGGATCGGGCGAACAGGCACTGCTGACAGCAGGCTGCGCGCAGATGCACCGCTATCTTGGCCTGCCCGGCGGGGCGGCGGCTGGTATTGCGGATGCCAAGATGCCGGACATGCAGGCAGGTTACGAGCAGGCCCACTCAAACGTCATGGCGGGCCTGTCCGGGCTGAACATGGTTTACGAATCCGTCGGGATGCACGCGTCCTTGTTGGGGTTTTGCCTTGAAAGCCTGCTGATCGGCGATGATCTGGTGGGCCAGTCCATGCGCTGTGTGCGCGGGATCGAGGTGACAAAGGCCAGCCTGTCGCTGGACACCATGCGCCGGGTTTGTCTGGAGGGTCCGGGGCATTATCTGGGGTCAGATCAGACGCTTGGCCTGATGCAGACGGATTACATCTATCCGACGCTCGGGGACAGATCCTCGCCCAAGGAATGGCAGGAGCTTGAGAAACCTAACCTGATCGCCAAGGCGACGCGCCTGAAGAACGAGATCCTGTCGCGCACATCGGCCGCCATGTTCGATGCGGAAACGGACGCCCGCATTCGCGCGCGCTTTCCGATCCATCTGCCAAAAAACTGAACGGCATAAAGCAAACGCCAGCGCGCCGGACATAAAAAACGGCGGCGGGCTGGCCCGTCGCCGAAAATGGCGCCAATCCCGACGGAGCGGCCGGTTTTCCACCCGCGCCCGGCCGCACTAGACACGGCGCGC
>CAYXNM010000148.1:0-6453 GCA_964466385.1 uncultured Rhodobacter sp.
AAACCGCGCGTCGGTCATGACGCGGGCGTTCATAGCTTCGCGCAATGCACCAACAGATTTGTAAGGACGCATGACGACCTCGAAAACCTCGATCATGCCGTCCTCATCCAGCGTAATCAGATCAACCCCAACGGCGTTAAGATCGCCGATCTTGCATTGAAACTCCAACGCCCAGTCATTGCCTGTGCCCATCACGCGACGATACCGAAAGTCCGAAAAGACCTTGCCCACATGCCCCAGAACCGCCGCGACCGGTGCGCGGCCCGTCCATGTTTTCCAATAGGTTGGGGGCAGGAATTTGACGTTTTCCGCAAGGATCGTTTCAATCGCAGTCTCGTCTCCAGACGCGACGATGTCTTGCATTCGTTTGATGGTTGGGTGCATCGGTATTCCTTTTCATGAAGGCCTTGGGACAAGGCGCCCTTTGATTGTGCTGGTTCCCGGCGGGGCGATCTGAAAGATAAGGGCATGATCGGCGAATTCCAATACTCTCCTCCGCAGGAGGCGATCCCCATCCTCTATCAGGATGATGATTTGCTGCTGGTGAACAAGCCTTCGGGTCTTTTATCGGTCCCCGGCAAAGCCAAGGAGCATGCGGATTGCCTTGAAACGCGCTTGCGAGCGATTTTCCCTGATGTTCTGCTGGTTCATCGTCTGGACATGGATACATCCGGCATCATGGTTTTTGCGATGAACCGAAAAGCGCAACGGCACCTGGGGTTGCAATTCGAGCGGCGAAAGCTTGAAAAAACCTACCTGGCGGATGTGTGGGGCACCCCGCGCGAGGCGTGCGGGCAGGTTGATCTTCCTCTGATCGTGGACTGGCCAAACCGACCTTTGCAGAAAGTTTGTTTCGAGACGGGCAAAGCAGCCCTTACCCATTGGCGTGTTTTGTCCCGAAATAATGGGGGGACCCGCCTGCTTTTGACCCCGAAAACGGGGCGCAGCCATCAGTTGAGGGTTCACATGGCCGCAATCGGGCACCCGATCCTGGGGGATCGGTTTTATGCACGCGGTCAGGCGCTGGCGGCCGCGCCGCGGTTGCATCTGCACGCGAAAGGTCTTTCGCTTTATCACCCGACGGGCGGGCGGTGGCTGGACTTTGATTGCCCTTGCCCGTTTTAACGCCCGTGGGATGGGGCGTGGCGCGCGCACAAAATTCCCCCTATGCTCGATACAGATGCAACGCTGCGAGGCCAATGGAATGGACGATTTCCCGGATACTTTAACCCAGACAATCGGCGTTTTGACCCGCCGCGAGACCGAAGCCCGGATACTGGCCCCCCTCGTTCAGGCGCTTGGCGAAAAATTCGGGCATGGTCCCGTGCGAGAGATTGTCGGCAAGACAATCGTCGATCTGGCAGAAGAACAGGGTGCGGCTTTGGCCGCGGAATATGGTCGCGATGTTGATGCATTTCTTGAGACTTTGCAGTTCTGGACACGGGATGACGCCATTGAAATCGAAATGCTGGAACAGACAGAGACCAAGTTAAGTTACAACGTGACGCGCTGCCGATATGCCGAGATGTACCGCGCACTTGGGATCGAGGATCTCGGCGCGGTCCTGTCTTGCAACCGGGATTTTGCAATGGTTGGTGGGTTCAATCCCGATGCGACATTGACCCGAGAAAAAACGATTCTTGGGGGGGATTCCTGTTGTACCTTCCGGTATGATTTTTCAGGATCCGAAAATGGTGATTGAGGGCAGGGGCTCTCCAAAAAGCAAACGTGTCGTCAGGGTGGGCTTGCGATCGGATGGACAGGCAGTGACAGAGCTGGACGGCACAAAACTTCTTGTTCCCACGCGCCACAGGGACGCGCGCGGGTATTTCCGTGAAGTCTGGAACACGCGGACGCTGGCACATGAGGGCATCGATTTTGCGCCCGTTCAGTCGAACGAAAGCTATTCGGCACGGCGGGGAACGGTACGGGGGTTGCATTATCAGGCGCCTCCGAATGCGCAAGGCAAGCTGGTCTATGTCTCGCGCGGTGAAATCCGCGATGTTGTTGTGGATGTCCGGGTTGGCTCGGCGAGCTATGGGCGTTGGTCTGCGGCTGTTCTGTCGGCGGCAAACGGACATCAGCTATTTGTCCCGCGCGGCTTCTTGCATGGGTTCGTGACGCTTTGTGACCATACGGTTGTTTGTTATGCGGTGGATGCGTTTTACGCCCCCAAGGCACAGGGGGCGATCCGTTGGAATGATCCGACGCTGAAGATCGACTGGGGTTTTTCGGCGGACGAGGTGGTTCTGTCGGGCACGGATAGGTGCGCCGTTGCGTTTGACGACTGGACCTCTCCGTTTTCAATCGGACATGCGGGATGAGCGTGCTGGTCACGGGCGGGGCGGGATTTATCGGCTCGGCCTTCGTGCGGCTTATGGTCTTACAGGGGGAGCGTGTCGTTAACGTGGACAAAATGACCTATGCGGCCGATCCTCGCGCTTTGGCAGGCCTGTCGCGCAGCGCGGCCTATCGGTTGGAAAAGGTGGATATTTGCAACCACAAAGACGTGAGGGAAGTTCTGAGCGCGCAAACCCCTCGTGCTGTGGTTCACCTTGCTGCGGAAAGTCATGTGGACCGGTCGATTGCATCGCCGCAGGCGTTTATCGAAACGAATGTGGCCGGGACATTTTCGCTGCTTAACGCCACGTTGGAGCATTGGCGGGAACGCGGCCGACCGCAAGATTTCCGGTTCGTGCATGTCTCGACGGACGAGGTTTTTGGCGCGGCGAAACCGGGTGAAGTGCGGGACGAGCGCGCAGCGTTTGCCCCCAATTCGCCATATGCTGCCAGCAAGGCGGCCAGCGATCATCTGGTGCGCGCGTGGTCCGTGACCTATGGGTTGCCGGTCATCATTGTGCATTGCACGAATAATTATGGGCTTTTTCAATATCCGGAAAAGCTTATCCCCGTTGTTATCCGAAACGCGGTTTCTGGTCGTGAAATCCCGATATATGGTGAAGGCACAGCGGCGCGCGATTGGGTGTTTGTGGAAGATACTGCGACTGCCTTAAAGCTGGTTTTGGAAAATGGTGTTGTCGGGCAGAGTTACAATATCGGCTCGCAAAGCGAGGTCAGAAATATCGATCTTGTCCGGCGCATTTGTTCGGTGCTGGATGCGCGGCGGCCAATGGGGGCGCCGCATGAGCGGCTGATAAGGTTTGTCAAAGACCGGCCCGGTCACGACATTCGCTATGGCATTGACAGTCGCAAGATCCGACAGGAACTGGGGTGGACCCCACAGACCCGGCTTGACGACGGGCTGGCCGGGACCGTTGACTGGTATCTTGACCATTTCCCGGATTGGCAGGTTAACGATGGCGGGTGACAGCGCACGCAAGGGGTTGATCTTGGCGGGGGGCAACGGCACGCGTCTCTATCCGATCACGCAAGCAACCGGGAAACAGCTGTTGCCGCTTTATGACAAGCCTATGATCTACTACCCTCTGTCGACGCTGATGCTGGCGGGTATTCGCGACATTGCGGTGATCTCGACGCCAAGGGATCTGCCTGTGTTTCGGTCCCTTCTGGGGACGGGGGCGCAGTGGGGCGTGAGGCTTTGCTATATCGAGCAGCCCTCGCCCGATGGTCTGGCGCAGGCTTATTTGCTGGCGCGTGGGTTTCTGGGCGGAGCGGCGTCTGCATTGGTGCTGGGGGATAACGTCTTTTTGGGGGGCGGTCTGAAGGAAAAGCTGCGCGACGCTGACCGGGTTCAAACGGGCGGCATGGTTTTTGGATATGATGTCGCGCGCGCCGGGCAGTATGGCGTGATCGAATTTGGTGGTGATGGCAGAATTCTTTCGATCGTTGAAAAACCTGAAACGCCCAGATCCTCGACGGCTTTGACGGGGCTTTATTTTCTGGACGGCGATGCCTCGGCGCTTGCTGGGGAGGTTAGGCCCTCGCACCGGGGAGAGCTTGAAATCACCGATCTCTTGAACCTTTATCTGTCAGAAGGGAAACTGAGCGGCCAGGATTTGACGCCAGACATTGCGTGGTTTGACAGCGGAACACCCGACAGCTTGCTTGACGCGGCTGCATGTGTCCGTGCCGAGCAGAGAAGTTTGGGTCGAAAACTGTGTTGCCCGGAAGAGATTGCCTTGGCCAATGGCTGGATAACTGGTGACGCGTTGGTTGAATGGGCAGCGAAGTATCTTAACACGCCCTACGGGCATTATTTGCAGTCACTTTGTGAAGGCCGGACGCAATCGAATGCGGGACAGGGGGGTTAAATGGGATTGAACCGAGAACTTGACGGGTATCTTGTTGTTGCATTGGAACAGGCGGTGTCGGCCCCCTATTGCAGCCTGTTGCTGGCGGATGCCGGCGCGCGCGTCATCAAGCTGGAGCGGCCCGAGGGCGATTTTTGCCGCCATTACGACTCTGGCGCCGATGGGCAAAGCGTGTGGTTTGCCTGGCTTAACCGTGGCAAGCAATCCGTCACTGTTGATTACACGCGCGCCGAGGATGCCGCGTTGATCCGCAGGCTGATTGGAAATGCGGATGTTTTCCTGCACAACCTGTCACCGGGGGCGTTGGACCGGCACGGGTTTTCACAGGATGCTGTGCGTGCGCTTAACCCGTCGATCATCAATATCGGCATAACCGGGTTTGGCAGCGCCGGGCAGGATAAGAAAGCCTATGATTTTCTCGTTCAGGCGGAAAGCGGGATATGTGCGGTCACCGGCACGCCGGAACACCCGGCGCGCGTTGGCATTTCCATCTGTGACATCGGGACCGGGTTGACGGCATTCTCGGCTGTTTTACGCGGGCTGTTGCAACGCTCCAAAACCGCGAAAGGTCTGGATTTGTCGGTTTCCATGTTCGATGTGATGGCGGATTGGATGAATATGCCTCTGCTTGCCCATCGGTACTTGCCCCATGCTCCGGCGCGGATGGGATTGCAGCACGCGATGCTGGCGCCCTATGGCGCTTATGCTTGCAAGGGGGGCGATCACATCCTGATTGGTATTCAGAACGACAGGGAATGGTGCGCATTTTGCGACGCGGTTCTGAAAGAGCCTTGGATGGGACGCGACGAACGGTTTATGGGAAATGCGCAACGGGTGGCCAATCGCGCGGCCCTGGATCAACAGATAAGGGCGGTGTTTGAACGCTCGGACAAGGGCGATTTGGCCTCTGCTCTGACGACAGCGCGGATCGCCTGGGCAAACCTTAACGGGGTTGAAGACCTGTCGCGCCACGCGTTTTTGCGCCAGACTGAAACGCGGTTCGGCGACGCGGTGGTGGAAATGGCGGACCTGCCGGTCATGTCCGAGGGCGCGAATTTAGGCGATGTCCCAGAACTTGGGCAGCATGACCGATTGGTGCGAGAGGAGTTTTCAGAATGACAACCGAACCGGACCACGCGGAAATTCGTCAGGCGGTCGCTCAACTATGTCGCGATTTTCCGGACAGCTATTGGCAAGGCATCGACCGCGCACGCACCTATCCGCAAGCGTTTGTTCAGGCGTTGACACAAGCGGGGTATCTGGCAGGGCTGATCCCCGAGGAATTCGGAGGCTCGGGCCTGCCGCTGTCAGCCGCCGCCGCGATGTTGGAGGAAATTCACGCAAGCGGCGGAAATGCCGCCGCGTGCCATGCGCAAATGTACACGATGGGCACATTGCTGCGTCATGGCTCGGACACGCAGAAAGACCGTTGGTTGCCGGGCATCGCGCGCGGGCAATTGCGTCTTCAGGCGTTTGGGGTGACGGAACCGGGCAGCGGGACGGACACGTCCTCGCTGAAAACCCGCGCCGTTCGCGACGGGGATCGGTATATCGTCAACGGGCAGAAAATCTGGACGTCGCGGGCGGAACATTCTGATCTGATGCTGTTATTGTGCCGCACGTCCGAGGTTGAACCCGGCCAGCGGAAAACCGATGGTCTAAGCGTGCTGCTTGTGGATATGCGCGCGGTTCTGGGGAAATCTCTGACGATCCGGCCGATCCGAACGATGATGAACCATGCAACCTGCGAGGTTTTCTTTGACGACATGCCGGTGCCGGTTGAAAACCTGATCGGGCAGGAAGGTCAGGGGTTCAGATACATCCTGTCCGGCATGAACGCCGAACGGATGCTGATTGCCGCGGAATGTATCGGCGACGCAAAGTGGTTCATCGACAAGGCCAGAACCTATGCCAGCCAGCGCGTTTTGTTCGGGCGCCCGATCGGGGCCAACCAAGGTGTGCAGTTCCCGATTGCACAGGCTTATGCGCGGATGCGCGCAGCCGAGCTGATGTTGAAGGCTGCGCTTGCCCGGTTTGAAGCCGGTGAAAATCCGGGAGAGGAGGCAAATCTGGCCAAGATGCTGGCGGCCGAAGCTTCGGGTGATGCTGCGGATATGTGCATGCAGACCCATGGCGGGTTCGGGTTCGCCGAGGAATTCGGGATCGAACGCAAGTTCCGCGAAACGCGGCTTTACCAGACCGCGCCGGTGCCAACCAACCT
>CAYXNM010000149.1:0-6422 GCA_964466385.1 uncultured Rhodobacter sp.
CCCGTTGATTACGTTCGGACGTTGCTGGAATAAAGTGCCCCGAACCGGCGTTGCGCACGCCACCCCACGGGCAGGCGCAGGGCCGTGCGGGGATGGATTGAAGAGGGCCAATTGTCAACGCCCCTTCAGGTCAACTCCGGTCTTTTCACCCACACGAAAAGGGTCAACGAAAACGGCCGTTGGCATGATCCCCTTCAAACCGGCAATGGCGCGTCGGGTTTGGTCTGATCCAACACGATCTGGCTCTGGACCCGCGCGACCGCATCATGGGGCAGAAAAACCTCGTGCACGAGGGTGTTGAGCGCACCAAGGTCGCGGCAGTAGACCCGCAACAAATAGTCGGCCTCTCCGGTCAGTGTCCAGGCGCTGACCACTTCGGGCCGCGTGTTCATCAGCGTCTGGAACGCGCGCGCCGATTGCGGGGAATGCGTGGCCAGCGACACCTGCACGAAGGCCTGGATGTTCAGTCCCAGCCGGGCCGGGTCAAGATGGGCGCGGATGCCGGTGATATACCCCTTGCCCTCCAGCCGCTGGCGCCTGCGCCCGGCCTGCGAGGGCGACAGGTTCAGCCTCTCACCCAGTTCCTGCGCCGTCATTTGTGCATCCGCCTGCAACGCGCGCAGAAGACGGGAATCGGTTTGATCCAGCATGAACATGCTCCTGAATTACAGTTTATTTTGATATTGCATCAATATCACGCGAAAATACACAAGTTTGTGCCGGATTATGCGCAGAACACGCGCGAACAATTTGCTATCGTGAACGCATCGAGCAATTTCGGAGGATCGACCATGGGCCCGTTTCCCCACACAGCACCACCCGCCGCAATCAGTGCGGACAATCCCATTGGCACGAACGGAATGGAATTTGTGGAGTTCGCACATTCCGATCCGGATTATCTGCGGGGGCTGTTCGCGCAGATGGGCTTTGATCTGACCGCGCGCCACCGCTCGCGCGATGTCGAGCTTTGGCAGCAGGGCGATGTCACCTATGTCATCAACGCCGAAGAAGGCTCTGCCGCGATGGCCTTTGCCCGGACACATGGTCCCTGCGCCCCGTCGATGGCCTGGCGCGTCGCGGATGCGGAAAAAGCGCTGGCCCACGCGGTTTCGCGCGGTGCCGAAGTTTATCAGGGCAGCGACAAGGTGCTGGATGTCCCCGCGATCATGGGGATCGGGGGCAGTCTGCTTTATTTCGTGGATCAGTACGGCGAGTCCGGATCGGCCTATCAGGATGAATTCGAGACCCTGCACACCCACGCGCACAAGCCCCGGGGGGTTGGCTTTTATTATCTGGATCATCTGACGCATAACGTCCGGCGCGGGAACATGGCCAAGTGGGTGAAGTTCTATGAAGACATTTTCAATTTCCGTGAAATCCGTTTCTTTGACATCAAGGGCAAAGTGACGGGTCTGACATCTCGGGCGCTGACCTCGCCGTGCGGACGTATCCGCATTCCCATCAATGAAAGTGCCGACGAAAACAGCCAGATCGAGGAATATTTGCGCGACTATCATGGCGAAGGCATCCAGCATGTGGCCATCGGGACCGACGACATTTACGCTTCGACCGACCAGATCGGCGAACGGGGCCTTGAATTCATGCCCGCGCCGCCCGAGGCCTACTATCAGATGAGCAGGCGCCGGGTCGCCGGACACGACGAACCGCTTGAAAGGATGAAGAAAAATGGCATTCTGATAGATGGCGAAGGTGTTGTGAACGGCGGCGAAACCCGCATTCTGTTACAGGTCTTTTCCAAGACCGTTATTGGCCCGATCTTTTTTGAATTCATCCAGCGCAAGGGCGACGATGGTTTCGGCGAGGGTAATTTCAAGGCACTCTTTGAGTCAATCGAGCGGGACCAGATCGAAAGGGGCGTCATTTCCGACACACCGGCTGAATGAGCCTTTCGTGGGTCGCATTCCCCGCGCTCCCGATCCCGGCGCGCGGTCATGTGCGGTTGCGGACGGCCCCCGTTAAGCCGTCTGATCGCCCGATCATTTGCCGCGATCATGTGGCTGTGCAAAAACCGACGCGGGCTGTCGTTTTTCATCTTTTGCAGGGCAGGGTTCTAAGGCAAGATCGCGACGATCGGAGAGGCCATGACCACACCCAGAATAGACAACCTTCAATACGCGAACTGGTCGGAAAAAATCTTTCGCCAGATGCGTGCCGGCGGGGTGGATGCGGTCCATGCAACGATCTGCTATCACGAGAATTTCCGGGAAACCGTGCAAAACGTGGAACGGTTCAACCGCTGGTTCGAAACCTATCCCGATCTGATCTTTCACGGGCGCTTTGCAAGCGACGTGAAACGGGCGCAGGAAAGCGGCCGGACGGCGATCTTCTTTGGCTTCCAGAACCCCTCGCCGATCGAGGACGATATCGGGCTGGTTCAGGTCTGGCACGATCTGGGCGCGCGCTTCATGCAACTGACCTACAACAACCAGTCCTTGCTGGCGACCGGGTGTTACGAGACCGAGGATAGCGGCATCACCCGCATGGGCCGCGAGGTCATCGCCGAGATGAACCGCGTCGGAATGGTCATCGACATGAGCCATTCCGCCGAACGTTCGACACTGGAGGCGATCGACATTTCGCGCCGCCCCATTGCAATCACCCACGCCAATCCGCATTCCTGGCATCCCGCCTTGCGCAACAAATCCGACACGGTTCTGAAATCTCTGGCCCAAAGCGGGGGCATGCTGGGGTTTTCGCTATACCCGCATCACCTCAAGGGGGGGCCTGCCTGCACGGTTGAAAGCTTTTCCACAGCCATCGCGCGCACGGCCGAACTCATGGGGGTCGACCATATCGGTATCGGCAGCGATTTGTGTCAGGATCAGCCGGACAGCGTCGTTGAATGGATGCGCAACGGGCGCTGGACCAAAACGCTGGATTTCGGCGAAGGCTCCGCCGCGTCCGCGGGATTTCCCGAACAACCCGACTGGTTTTGCGACAACCGGGATTTTGGCAATATCGAAACGGCGCTTGGCAAGACCGGCTTTTCCGCAAGCGAGGTTGCCGGGATCATGGGGGGCAACTGGATGCGCTTTTATGAAACGTCTTTTGACCCGGAGGCCGCCCGGTGAGCGCGTCCGTTCCGCAGGTCGACTTGCGTGCGCCTGAAATCGTCATGCGACTTGAGCGCATGGGCGCGTCGTTTCCCACGCGCCTCAGCTTCATGCGCGTCCTTTTGCGCCGCCTCGGTCAGGAGGGCGCAGCCGTCACCCGCCCGGTCTGGGAAATCGACGGCGGCGGCTATGGCCACGCGGTCTATTCCGTCGATCTGGGTGGGGATACCTATTCACTGATCGCTTATTCGCAGGCACTTGACGCGGACAAGCGCAGCGACCGGGTCATTGCCGAAGCGTGGGACGCATCCTTTGCGCTCTTTGACGGGGTGCCGGGGCGGGACGATATCGACCGGCTGGCCGCCAATCTGCCCAGGCAGGAGGCCGGGCGTTACAACGCGACCGAACTGTCAATCTCGCGCGCCAACAAATCGGTGCGGTTCTTTCAGCACGTCGTCGATCGACTGGCCGAGGGGCGGCAACCCGACGCGGACATGGTCGCCTCGGTCGGCTACCTGATGCGCACGACGGCGGTTTATGGCAACGGAAAATTCGGGTTTTCGGACCGGGCGCGCATTTCCGGGCGCGCGGCGTTTCGCGGCTCCTTTCAGGTCGAAATGCTGAACGTCTGGCTGATCCGGGGGTTTACGCTCGATCTGGTGGACCATATCGCCGGCGTCCGGAACCCGACCGGCAGCGTGAAACTGGATCGCGAGATAAGGCGCAGCCTTGGTATTGGCAATTCAACCGGCCTGGGCATGGCCCCGTTTCTGGTCAATCACAATGCGCTGCTCAGCAACTGGGTCCTGGCGCGGGAAACCGCACTGGCGCGGGTGTGTGCGATTGAAAAACCGGCGCCGAAATCCGTTGATCGGGTCCTGGGGCTGATCGCGCGCGCCCTGGTGCATCTGGACCAATGGAATGTCGAGGATGAGCGGCAGATGGGCCGGATCGCGGTTTTGCGGAATGAATGGCGGCACATGGCCGGGGTCTGTACCCGAGATTGGCTGAGTGCCGGGGATCGCCCGTGGGCGCGGCTGCTGCACGCGGTCGCGGATTGCAGCACTGAATGTCAGGAAGCGGTCGTCGCACTGGTGCTGGAACCCCATGGCGATTTGATCGACGATCTTGCCGATCTTCAGGTCAGCGTGCCTGACAACAGGATCGACACCGCGCAAACCGCGGGCGCGTTGCTGGAACAGATTAAATCCCGTTTCGCCTTTGCGCTGGACATCGATTTTGACGATCCCGAGTCCAGCACGTTTTTCTGGTACGTCTCTGAAAGCAAGGCCGAGCCGCGACTGGGCCGGCGCGAAACCGAAGCAGGTGCCGACCGGGAATCGCCGCTGGATATCGCGAGACAGGTGTCAAAACTGGCGCAGGATCTGAAAGATGTTCCCGCCCGGACCCGGCTGGCGGCTTTCTTGCTAGCTCATCCGCAACACCGCTATGCGGTGCGCCGCGTTCAGGTCAACGCAACCAGCCCCTATAGCGAGATCAACGACAACCTGATCGGTGCGGATTGCATGCCCATTGATATGTTACGTTTCAAACTGGCCCAGTTCGGCGCGTCGAAATTCGACCCGAAATCGGAACTTTGGACCCGGATCAACATGTATCAGGGCGCACCGCTCTTTGATGAAATCGGGCGGGAAGACGCCGATGACTGGTGGTTGCCCGTGCTGCCGGGGAGGGGTGAATGAGACGCAGTTTATACGAGATCGAAACACTGCTGCGCAAAGCCGCGATCGGGGCCGGGCTGCCGGTCGGTCTGGCTCAGGACATGGCCGGGGCCGGACGCTGGCTGGCGGGGTGTGGCGTGGATGGTCTGGCGGCGTGTCTTCGCGCGATCACCGGCTATGACGGAGTTCCGGAAATGCAGGAAACCGCGGCGGGAAAGATCGCCTTTGCGAACGCCGCCCTTGCCGGGGCAGGGCCTTCGGCAATCGATTTCCTGTTGAGCGAGGGAAAAAACCTGGCGGTTCGTCTTGACGACATGGACGCGCCTTTGCTGATGATCGGCCTTGCCGGCGCCGCGGCGGCCGGGAACGGGCTGGACATTGAAATGGCGTTTTCAGACGGTCCGCAACTGACGGTTTCCCCACAGGGGATCAGCGGCGACCGCCCCCCCAAATGGCCCGGATCCGTTGTTCTGAGGATACGGGGCGCGTCGTCAGGTGCCACGGTTGAAGGGGCTGCGACGGGCGGGCTTGACGTTGACGAAACCGCCTATCAGGCGCTGAGCGTGCTTGCCGCGCAGACAATGGTTCCCGAAAGCCGGGAATCGCTGTTGTCCGGGGCCGGTGCGGGACTGACGGACAACGACTGAGCGGCGCGGGTCTGAAACGCCGGGCCTGTTGTGGTTGTGGGCCAGGACAGGCACAGTGCCGCCATGTTCGGATCTGTGAAAATGGCCTTGTTGCGTTCATGCGCCATCCTAGGCTTGCTGGTGGCGCTTTGCCTTGGGTCTGTGGCGACCCGGGCCTGGCCCGCTGATTTGTCCGGTGATTTGCCCGGTGAAGATGATCCCGTCTTTCAAACGGCGCTAAAACTTTGGCTCCGGGACGACGAGAAAGAATCTCTGCCGGCGCTGGCCGGTCTTGCACGAAACGGCAACACCGCCGGGCGACTGCTGCTGGCGATGATCGACAAGACCCCGGAATTGCAGGGGCCTTGGCTGGCCTTGTTGCCGAAGAATGATCGCATAACGCTGTTGCGCGCACCCGGAGGGTTCTCGGGCACAAGCTGGCTGCGCGAGGCGGGTGATCTGCCACTGGCTGCCTTGTGGCTTGATATGCTCGACAGCAGGGGCACGATTGAAACCGCGCTGTCGTTTTCCACGCTGAGGGAAGACCGCGCGCTCAGAACTGCTCTCTTGTCCCTGGAGGCGCGCCAGGAAACCGGGTTCGCCGATTTCGCGGGTGATCCCCGGTTTCCCGCAGAGCTTTTCTATCTTGTCTGGCGGGAATGGCAAAAGGCGGGCGCTTCCGGCGCAGGAATTGAAACCGCGATGTCCGATCTTCACCCCGGTGACCCGCAGCGGGCATTGTTTGGGCAGGCGGTCTCAGAAGGCGATCTGACCGGCTGGCTGGAAACCGCACCTTCGGCGATGCCGTTGCGCGTGTTTTGCGATGCCACCTGCCCGCAAAGCCCACGCGGTTGCCTGCGCGCGGCCTATTCAGCCAGCGCGGGGTACCGGCGTTTGCTGGCCCTTGGTTCGCCGCTGCAGGGGTTGATTTCCAATGAGCGGTTCTTCAATTCCGATCGGGGGCGGGCGACGCTTCTGCGTCGGGCCTTGTCGTTTGCTTTTCTGAATGAAACCCGCCTGGGAATGTTTCGCGGGATAAA
>CAYXNM010000150.1:0-6373 GCA_964466385.1 uncultured Rhodobacter sp.
CGGCTTTATGAGGCCGGGCATATCACCTATATGCGCACCGACGGCATCGACATGGCGCCCGAAGCCATTACGGCAGCGCGCCTGTCGATCAAAACCCGCTATGGCGATGAGTATGTCCCCGCCAGCCCGCGCGTTTACAAGAACAAGGTCAAGAACGCGCAAGAGGCGCATGAATGTATCCGCCCCACCGACATGCTGGCGGACGCGGCCGGGCTGGCGCGGCTCGAACCCGATCAACGCAAGCTTTATGACCTGATCTGGAAAAGGACCATCTCCAGCCAGATGGAGGCCGCCAAGCTGGAGCGCACGACTGTCGATATAGGGTCTGCCGATCAACAGGTCGTCCTGCGCGCGACGGGTCAGGTCGTTCTTTTCGACGGTTTCCTGCGCGTCTACGAGGAAGGGCGCGACGACAGCCAGAACGGCGATGACGACAAGCGCCTGCCCCAGATTGCCAAGGGCGAAGGCATCGCGCGGAAATCCGTCACGCCCGAGCAGCATTTCACCCAACCCCCGCCGCGCTATACCGAGGCGACGCTGGTCAAACGGATGGAGGAACTGGGTATCGGGCGCCCGTCGACCTACGCCTCCGTCGTGACCACGATTCAGGATCGCGAGTACGTCCGAAAAGAGAAAAACCGCCTGATCCCCGAGGACAAGGGCCGCCTGGTCACCGCATTTCTGGAAAACTATTTCCGCAAATATGTGGGCTATAATTTCACTGCCCAGTTGGAGGAAGAACTGGACGACATTTCCGGCGGGCGCGAGGATTACAAGACGGTTCTGGGGCGTTTCTGGCGGGATTTTTCCGCCTCGATCGCCGAAACTGCCGATTTAAGGATCACAGAAGTCCTTGAAAAAATAAATGAATTTCTGGAACCGCACCTGTTTCCCCCGAACGAGGACGGCAGCGACCCGCGCAGTTGCAAAACCTGCGGCACAGGGCGACTTTCCATGCGAACGGCGCGCTCGGGCGGGGCCTTCATCGGGTGCTCGAACTATCCGGAATGCCGCTATACGCGCCCATTGGCGGGTGAGGCCGAGGAAGGCGACATCGCCGGACCGGACGGCAAACTGCTGGGGCAGGATCCCGCCGGGCTGCCCGTCTCGCTGCGATCAGGGCGCTTTGGCCCCTACGTGCAGCTTGGCCAGGCGTCCGAGGAAAACCCCAAACCCAAACGCTCGTCCATCCCCAAGGGGATGGATCTTGGCGACGTTGATTTGCAAAAGGCGCTCGACCTTCTGTCCCTGCCCCGGTTCATCGGCGACCACCCCGAAGGCGGGCGTATCGAAGCCAGCATCGGGCGTTTTGGCCCTTACGTCATGCTGACGCGCGTGGACGAGGACGGCAAGGACAAGAAGACCTATGCCAACATCAAGGATCCCGCCGAAGTGCTGACCATCGGCATGAACCGCGCGGTTGAACTGCTGGCGGAAAAGGCCGCGCGCGGTGGACGTGGTCAGGCGGCAAAGCCCCTGCACGAACTGGGCGATCACCCCAAGGATGGTGGTGCGATCAACGTGATGGCCGGGCGTTACGGGCCTTATGTCAAATGGGAAAAGATCAACGCGACCTTGCCAAAGGATGTGGAACCGGACGCGGTGACCATGGAACTGGCGGTCGAGCTCATTGCCGCCAAGGCCGCGACCAAGGGCAAGAAACGCAAAAAACCAACGAAGGCCAAGAAAGGCTGACGCCGGGCATTTCAGAGATCGAACAGACGACCCGGCCCCATGCCGCGCGTCGCAACCCCCGCCAGCGTCAGCATATGCCAGGACAGTGCCTGATTGCTGGAAATCATCGGCTTTCCGGTCGCGGCCTCGGCCGCCTTGATGATGCCAAAACAGCTTAGGTTGGTACAGGAGGCGAAGAATGCGTCACACGCGGCCGTTTTGGACAACGAGACGACCGCTTCATAGGTGGATTGCTCCGAAATGCGCGCGATTTGGCGGTCCTCGATCTGTTCAAACGACCCCAATGCGGCAATTTCAAAACCTTCGCGTTCCAACAAGGCGCGCATGCCTTGCGTGACCTCGGGCAAGTAAGGCGTCAGAACCCCTATTTTTCGGGCATTGAGCGCCCGCAGACCAGCCATGACCGCCGTGATCGGGTCCGTCACGCTGGCGTCCGGATGGTGGGCGTGAATACCGGCGGCGATATTCTCTTGCCCTATGACGGTCGCACCGGAAGTGCAGGCATACCCGATCGCGCCATAGTGAATGCCAGGTGGCAGCAACGAGGCGGTGTTCGGCAGATCGCGCTCCATCTCGGCCAGCGTTTCGTTGGTGACAAGGGGATGATTGGGAATGCGTGCATGAAAGCACGCAATGTCCGCCGCCGCGAATACCGACCGGCTTTCGACTTCCAGTGTTTCGTCCGTCTTGAGCACGATCAAGCCAAGCGCGTTGTCTTTCGCATGACCTTCGTCAAAGGTGCAGTTCAACGCCATTTCAAACCCCTCTCAGATCACCGGCAGCTGTCGGGCTGCGCGTTTCGTCAGTAATTCCGGTGCATCTTCGGTAATCAGAATGTTTTCCTCGTGCACCATCATCAATCCGGGCGCCACGACCAGGGACGGCTCCAGCGTCATGACCATTCCCGGTTTCAGCACTGTCCTGTCGCCATTTCTGATCGACGGCCATTCCGTCAACTGCATGCCCAAACCATGCCCCGACCGGCCCACACCCGCGCCGTCTTTGGGCAGCTCTGCGGACATTGCGTCAAACAGTTCTTCGCAACTGACGCCGGGCCGGGCCGCGGCGAGCCCCGCTTCGGTTGCGTTCCAAAGGGCGGTGTAGGCGTCCTTTGCAGGTTGGGATGCGCGCCCGATCGCGAAATTCCGGTCAAAATCGCAAAAATACCCTTTCAGTGTCGCACCCGTATCCAGCATCAGAACGTCACCTTGGCCAAGCGCCGTCGCATCGGGTGGTGAAATCACATCGCCATAGCCCCCCGGACCTGCACCACCGACGAGATAGGGAACCTCCTCCGCGCCCGCGCTCAGGAGCGCAATCTTGAAGGCGCGGAAGGCTTCTGAAAGGGCCTGGCCCTTGAAAAAAAGTTCGCCCGCGCGTTCGAACGTGTCCGAAGCGATTGTGCAGATTTCACGGATCAGGTCGATTTCTGCCGACGATTTCACCATGCGCAGGGCGCGAACCAGCGGCGTCGCGTCGACAAATTCGACCGCTGCCAGCGTTCGCAAACGCTCAAGATCCCCCAGCGGCATGCGCAGGCTGCTTTCTTGTCCCATGGGCAGCCCGACCCGCTGAAAGGGGCCGAGCACGCCCGCCAGAAGGCTGATGCCTTCGTCCTGCGGATCAGGGGAATTCCAGGTGCGGATATCCTTGACCCATGTGCGGGCCATCAAATCGGCGCCGATCGTGGGAATAACGGCAATCGGGTCGCCCTCACGCGGAAGAACCAGAAACCAGGGCCGTGTCGGGCTTTGCCAAAACAGGGTTCGGAACCCGGTGAAATACCTGATCTCGGCCTCGGTATTCAGCAAGATCGCGTCAAGGCCGCGGGTCTCCATCATCAATCGGGCAGCAATCGTGCGCCCCTCGAATTCCGAAGGTGCGAAATCAGTCACCCGCGGGGCCTTCGGACAGAAACAATAGAACGCGGCTCTTGTCGTCCAGCCCGAGTGCGGCGTCAGCGCGTGCGTCTTTCAGTCCGGCATACCCGGCACCGCCCGAAGGCGAGGTTTCCAGACCGACATTCGCAAGGTCCCTGATCGCCAGTTCAACCTCTGCGTCGCTGAGGGTCTGAAATGTGTCCGCGTCACGCGCCAGACATTTCAGCGCCAGATGCGAAGGTTCCTTGCAATCAAGCCTGCCCATGTTCGAAACCGGGCCCGGCGCGATGACGGATCGCCCGGCCCTGATGCTGGCCTGAAGGGCGGGTGCTGCCTCTGGCTCGACAACGCAAATATGAAAATCATTGCCCCAGCGGGTGCGCAGATGGGCCGTGACAGCGGCGGCAAGCCCGCCCACGCCGGCCTGGAGGAACACATGCGTCGGTCGCCAGCCCTGGTTTTCAACCTGATCTGCGGCTTCGGCGGCCATGACCAGATAGCCTTCCATGATATCCAGCGGCAATTCGGTGTAGCCCGGCCAGGAAGTATCCGACAACAGGATCCAGCCCTCGCGCTCGGCCGCATCCTTGGCGGCGTCGAGGCTTTCCTGATATTCCGCCCCTGCCCGGATCACGGTTGCGCCAAGCGCTTTCAGGCGTTCCTCAAACGACTGGGGTACGGTTTGGGCAATAAAAATGACCGCGCCGGCCCCGAATGCCCGCGCCCCGGCCGCCAGCGAAAGGCCGTGATTTCCCGCCGTGGCGGCAGTGTAAACCGTTCCTTCCAGGGCTTTCGCGGTTTCTTGCGGGTCATAAACCCGGTCGCCCATGCGCGCGTGCGCCGCGCGGGCAATCGCGTGTGCCGCACCGAGCGACTTGAAACTGCCAAGACCCATGCGCGCGCGCTCGTCCTTGACGGCAATGCGCGCGACATTCAGATCATCGGACAGTTCCGCGGCATCCCTGAGCGGTGTGATTTCGCTGACGGGACAATGCCCCAGCAGCGCCCTGACGCCTGACGGATCGCTTCTGACTTCGCCCTTTGCGAGGTCGGCGGAAGGTGGCATACCCTTGCCACGGTAGGGGTTCTTGAGAATGGACATGGGCCACATTTTGGCAGCATGTTCCATGGCAGGCCAGCGAAATATGACGTTTTAACGTCTCTTCACGACGCCGCCGCCCGGTTCGGTTTCAGACCACCGAAGCCGCCGCCACGCGACCGGCAAGATCGTCGATCACCGCTGAAACCTCGGCACTGTTTCCCAAAGGGTTTTCTGCCGCTCGTCGCAGCGTGCGCGCCGATTTTCTTAACGGCCCGTCAAAGGACGACTCAGCGATGCTCTCAAGAAACTGCGCGCAATACCGGAGTGTTGCGGAGTCCGTCTTCGCCAGTGCCGTTCGCGTCAGATCACGCGCATGACGCAAATCATCCTGAACCGCCAGTTCGTCTGGTTTGATTTCACCCATGATCGGAACGACATTTGCACCGACAAGCCCCCGGCGATCTGGAAATTGACCCAACACGGTTTTCTGAAAATCACTTAAACTTTTCAAAGGCTTCGGAATAAACCCATCCGCCCCTGCACGGGCCGAGTCGCGTGTGCAAAGATCAGGATCGCCGCCACTGGTCGCAAAAATGACAGGTGCGTTTGGTCGCAAGTTTGCCAGCCCTTCAACGATCTCCAGCCCCGACCCGTCCGGCAGGCCGATATCGACGATCACAAGCGAGGGCCGATAGGTTGCCAGATGCCGAAATGCCGCCGCTTTGCTGTCAGCGCGTCGGAGGCGCGCACCGCTGCGCAAACACAAAAGCCGAACCGCCTCGGAGCAGTAACGGCTGTCTTCGACCAGCAATATCGTCAGGCCAAACAGCGGGCGGCGGGCGGTGCCCTGCTTCAGGGCGTGTTTCGGGCTTTCATGCGCGGTGTCCATGTCTCCCCCAATTGGATTGAAGTTTCGACTCGTAATGCCAATGAGACCTGATGAAACCTAACCCGGCCTTAACAAGCCGTACGAACAGATCGCCATTGCAATGCCACGCCCGGATCGCCTAGAAACAGCGCGAATTCCTTGACGAAAGCACCCGATGATTGGCCGCCTGAACCATGTTGCGATCGCCGTGCCTGATCTTGCCGCTGCAAGCGCGCTTTACCGGGACACGCTCGGGGCGGATGTCGGCAACGCGCAGGACATGCCCGAACACGGCGTCTCGGTTGTTTTCGTGTCGCTTCCCAACACCAAGATCGAGCTTTTGCACCCGCTTGGCACGGGTTCGCCCGTCAGCGCTTTTCTGGAAAAGAACCCAAGCGGTGGTATTCATCACATGTGTTTCGAGGTTCCTGATATTCTGGCTGCACGCGATCATCTGGTCAGCACGGGCGCGCGCGTTCTGGGGCTGGGCGATCCGAAAACCGGAGCGCACGGCAAACCCGTTCTGTTTTTGCATCCCAAGGATTTCAACGGGGTGCTGATCGAACTGGAACAGGAATAATCCCATGAACCCCGTTGCCGCCGTCATCCTCTACCTGATTGTGTGGTTCATGTGCCTGTTCATCATTCTGCCCCTGCGCCTGACCAGCCAGAAAGAAGCGGGCGAACGCGTTCCCGGCACACCGGCCTCGGCCCCGGTCGATCCCATGCTGAAAAAGAAATTCATATGGGTCACGATCGTTGCCACCGGCGTTTGGCTGGTCATCGTCGCCACGATCATTTCCCATGTCATCACGCTTGAGGATATCGACGTTTTCAACCGGCTCTGAACCCAACGGCCATTTTCGTTGACCCTTTTTGCGTGGGTGA
>CAYXNM010000151.1:0-6291 GCA_964466385.1 uncultured Rhodobacter sp.
GAAAAGACGCTGTGTCTGCATTGTTCCGTCCACGAACCCGACACGGGCGAGCATTACGACCGCGACCCGCGCGGCACGGCCGAAAAAGCCGAGGCTTACCTCATCTCCTCGGGTATTGGCGATACGGCCTTTTTTGGCCCCGAGGCTGAATTTTTCCTCTTTGACGATGTGCGCTTCTCCAACTCGATCAACAAGGTCAGCTACGAGGTTGACGCCATCGACGCCTCCTGGAACACCGATGCGGAATACGAGATGGGCAATATGGGGCATCGCCCCGGCGTCAAGGGCGGCTATTTTCCGGTCAACCCGACCGACGGCGCGCAAGACCTGCGCAGCGAAATGCTCTCGACCATGAAATCCATCGGCATGAAGGTCGACAAGCACCACCACGAAGTCGCCTCGTGCCAGCACGAGCTTGGCCTGATCTTTGACAGCCTGACCAAACAGGCCGACGAGTTGCAGAAATACAAATACATCATCCACAATGTCGCCCACGCTTACGGCAAGACCGCAACCTTCATGCCCAAACCCATCGCGGGGGACAACGGCACGGGCATGCATGTCAACATGTCGATCTGGAAGGACGGCAAGCCGTTGTTTGCAGGCGATAAATATGCGGACTTGTCGCAAGAGGCGATGTGGTTCATCGGCGGTGTTCTGACGCACGCCAAGACCCTGAACGCGTTCACCAACCCCGCGACCAACAGCTATAAACGCCTGATTCCGGGCTTTGAGGCGCCGGTTCTGCGCGCCTATTCCGCGCGAAACCGCTCCGGCTGCGTGCGCATCCCGTGGGCCGAAAGCCCCAAGGCCAAGCGCGTCGAGGCCCGTTTCCCCGACCCCGCGGCCAACCCTTATCTGTGCTTTGCCGCCCTTCTGATGGCGGGGCTCGACGGTATCCAGAACAAGATCGACCCGGGCGAAGCGTCCGACAAAGACCTTTACGATCTGCCGCCCGAGGAACTGGCCGATATCCCGACCGTTTGCGCGTCCCTGCGCGAAGCGCTGGAGAGCCTTGAGGCCGATCACGATTTCCTTCTGGCCGGCGACGTCTTCACCAAGAGCCAGATCGAGGGATATATGGCCCTGAAATGGGAAGAGGTCTTCGCTTTCGAGCACACCCCGCACCCCGTTGAGTTTCAGATGTATTACAGCTGCTGACACGACAACCCGGGCGCCCGGCCTTCCCCTGGGGGCCGGGTGTTTTCCTGAACGGACATTGCGACCATCCGCGGTCACCCCTGCCGCTAAGAATATGTTAAACCCATCGCCCCTATTCTCTGGTCGGGGATTGAAGGGCAAAGGTGAGATGTCGCAGGAACTGACGCAATTCTCGGCCGGTTCGGTCGATGACATATTTTCCGCGGGCGGGCGCCGTGACGGCATGACAGGAACCGCGTTCGAGCCGCTTGAACGTGCGATCGCCGCGACCCATACCGGCGCGATTTCGCCATCGGGGCTTCGCCGCGACCAAAAGGCTGCCGTCATCGTGCGGCTGTTGCTCGGCGGTATCAGTGACTTGCCCCTGACGGGACTTGAAGCCGGCAATCTGGCCCAGTTGGTACGGGCGACGGCGGGGCTCGCCTATATCGACGAAAAGACGACCCTTCAGGTGATTGACGAGTTTCTGGCTGAACTGAACAGTCTGGGGCTTTATTTCCGCCCCGGCATTGAACATGCGATCACGGCGCTGGAGGATCATATTTCCGACGAGGTGAACACATTGCTTGCCTCAAACAAGCCCAAGAATGCGCCCGAAGATCCCTGGATCAGTGTCGGCAAGCAGGACCCCGAGGCCCTGACCGCCCTGTTGGCAAACGAGACGCCCCAGGTCTGCGCGGTCGTGCTGAGCAAGATCGCACCCATCAAAGCGGCCGAGATTCTGGCCATGTTGAACCCTGAACTGGCCGGGGCAACCACGCTCGCGGCGTCGCGCGCCGGGCGGATCACGCAGAGTGCCGTTGCGGAAATCGGTCTGGCACTGGCAACGGCGCTGTCTGGCAGCAACGATCAGGGGGCTTTTTCGGGGGATCCCCTGGAACGTGTGGGCACGATCCTCAATTTCACACCGGGAACCGCGCGACAAAACCTGCTTGCGGGTCTCGAAAGCGTCGATGCGGGATTGGCGGAAAACATCCGCAAGGTCATGTTTACGTTTGCCGATATTCCGGATCGGGTTTCGCCTGCGGACGTTACCAAAATCGCCCGCGCGGTCGATGGCAAGGTTCTGATCACCGCGCTTGCGGGGGGGGAGGTGTCCGAAAAACGCAGCGTGGACTTCATCCTTGGCAATCTGTCCAAGCGGTTGTCCGAGCAGATTTCCGAAGAAGTTGCCGAACTGGGCGAGGTCAAGGTGAAGGACGCGGACAGCGCCATGAGCGCAGTCATTCAGGTCATTCGCGATCTGGAAACCAGCGGGGCCGTCACCCTGGTCGACCTTGGAGACTGAAAGAAACGGACAGGCTGACCGCGATCAGGCTGTGGGCAGCGCCGGAAATTCAGGGGTGGGTTCAAGGGGAATACCACCGTCTTTACCTTCCATGGCGACAGGTTCGCCCGGGGCCTGATCCGCTGGCGGGCCACGATCCTGCGCCGGCCCCGTTTGGGGCACGGTCGGTTCAACCGGGCCATTTGTCCTTTCGACCAATACCGCCTTCTTGCCGTTGGCCTGACCCAGCCGACCGTTCAGCAAGGTGACATTCCGATCCGTCTTCAGCGAAATCTGCGACAACGCCAGAGGCGACAGAGCCAGCGTATCCCCTTTGCGCAGCAACAGCGCCCGACCCAGTGGCAATTTGATCGTCTCGATATCCGCGCGCAGCGGCAACACCGCACCAAGCACGTTCTCGATCAGGTCCGGGCGCCAGCCGCTCCTGTCGGCCGCCGGTCCGGGTTTTTGATGTGCGCCCCAGATATCAACGGGCAGCGCCAGCGCCAGGCCGCCTCCCCTGATCCCGTCCTGAAGACGGGCGTTTGCCGAAAGATAACTGTAACGGGCCGCCCCAAACTCGAACGCCAGGCGCCCAATCTCGGTTTCGTGGCGCAAGAGCCGGGCGGACGAAAGCGCTGCCAGGCCTGCTGCGTCGGCCAATTCGCGGCCAAGCCGACCGACGACCTTTTCCGCAAAATCACGACAAAGGGCTGCGTCGATCGAGGTTGGCGCTCGGCTTTCGCGAAAGACAGCACTTTCCGAGGCACCGGTTGATATTTCGACCAGCCCGTTCACGAGCACAGCGTCAATAAAGAGCGCACTTCGCAGCCCGGTTTCCAGTTCGAAAACAAACAATAACCCCGGCGAGGGTGCGGATTGCAGAACTTCGGCCGCTGAGAACGCCGAAATGGCGATGTCGTTCATTTCAGCAGCCACGTCAAACAATTCCCGCACCACTTTGCCCACGGAAATGTCGAGCAACCCGCGGACACAGGCCGGGGGTGCCATCGCATCCCCCCCGGCGGTGGCGATCATTTTGCGTATCGTGGTCGCGCTGGTGTCCATCGTCCCGCTATTTTCGGTTATTCATACCGTTTCCCACGACATTAACCCCTGACAATTTTAGAAATGGTGAATCCTGTCCACCCGCGAAGACGCTAAGCGAATTCAAACGCGCGGCACGCGCACGCGGAATATCGTGTGCGCCGGGGCGTCGACATATTCGATCGCCCCCCCAAGCTTGCGCATGATCTCGCGGCTGATCGCAAGCCCAAGCCCCGCGCCACCCGCAGCGGATGCCTCGGACAACCGAGAAAACTTTTCAAACGCGATCTCGCGCTGGTTTTCAGCGATTCCCGATCCGTTATCGGCAAAATCAATGACAACTTCCGCCGGTGCCGTTTTTATGGAAACCAACAATTCAGGACTGAGTGCGTCGCAGTATTTTCGCGCATTCGACACGACATTGATGAACACCTGACAAAGACGGTCCGTGTCGGTCTCGACTTCGGTTTTTTCGCCTTCGGGTTCGCGCAATATGGCGATGGAACGACCGGGCTCCGTGGTTTCCGTCGCCGAAATCGCGCGGTCGATGAGGTCGCATAACAGACCCTTCTCGTGTCTGAGTTCGGCTTTTCGGTTTTCAAGCGCGCTCAAATCAAGGATTTCGTCAAGCAAACGCGTCAGACGCACGGTTTCCGAAAGAATGATCGCGGAATATTTCTTTTGTTGTTCTTCGTGCAGGGAATCGTCGCCCATGAGGATTTCAGAAAATGACCGGATCGAGGTCATGGGTGTCCGCAATTCATGGCTGATCTGGCTGAGAAACACGTCTTTTTGCGCGCCGAGTTCCGTCAATTGCTCGTTGGCTTTTTGCAGTTCCTGCGCGGTGCGGGCCAGTTCTCGGGACTGGGCCTCCAACTGAACGGAATGCTCCATGATCTGGGCCGTTTCATCGGCCACCGCGATCAGGTCTTCAACCGACAAACTGGCGCTTCCGGCCACCTGCCCGACCATCGCATGCGCCGTCGCGGCACCAACGGTTCCCGCCAGTTCGCGCTCCAGCGTCTCGATGAATTCGCCTGTTGCGGCGGGCAATCCCGCGCTCAGCCCCTGCGCCCGGGCGGCGCGGTTGAACAGATCAAGGGCGTTTTCGACCCCCATTGTCCGCTGCGCCATGATCAGGAGATCATCCGTCGCAATGGCGACGGGTGTCCATGGCCCCTGCGGGTTGGAATGCTGGAACACGTTGACGAATTGTGCGGCCTGAAGGCGTTCCAGCGGTGCCGGGAATGTCCAGAGTGAGACCACAATGAAAAGGACCGTATTGATGCTCATGCTGAAAAAGAGCGCATGAACAAGGGGATCAAGTTCGTTGATGCCAAAAAGCGCCCGCGGTCGCAGGGCTTCGATCCCAAACGGCCCCTGGGCCAGAAATTCGGCGGACATCAGCCAACTGCCTTCGAAACTCGGCAGAAACAGCGTGTAACCCCAGATAAAAAACCCCGCGCACAGCCCGGCAATGGCCCCGCGCCGTGTTGCGCCCCGCCAAAAAATCCCCCCGACCAGTGCTGGCAGGACTTGTGCGACCCCTGTGAAGGCAATCAACCCGATCGAAGCCAGCGCGACCGTCCCTCCCGTGAACCGGAAATACCCGTAGCCCAGCGCAAGTATGGCGGCGATGCTCAGTCGGCGCGAAAGCAGCAGGACATTGCGCACATCGCCGGAAACCTCGGCCGCGGGGCGGCGCAACCTGAACCACAAGGGTGTGATGATGTGATTGGAAACCATGGTGGACAATGCAATCGCCGCGACGATGACCATGGACGTCGCCGACGAAAACCCACCCAGAAACACCAGCATCGCAAGCGCTTCCTGATTGTGTGCGATGGGCAGGGTCAAAACGAACAGATCGGGGTTGGAACCGGCGGGCATTTCGGCAAGGCCCAGAACGGCGATCGGCAAGACGAACAGGCTCATCAAAAAGAGATAAAGCGGGAACGCCCAGCTGGCCGTCACCAGGTGATCTTCGTCGGAGTTTTCCACAACCGTCACCTGAAACATGCGAGGCAGGCAAATGACCGCACTTGCCGACAGGAACATGAGCGTGAACCAGCGGCTGCCGGTGGCGCTGCGCATGCTGATGTTGGCCTCGCCAATCCGCCTCAGGGTGTCGGAAAAACCGTCCGCGATGCCCCAGACCACAAAGATGCCGACCGCCAGCAAGGCCACCAGTTTGACGATCGCCTCAACCGCGATTGCGGTCACGACCCCGTGATGCCGCTCGCTTGCGTTGAGGTTGCGCGTGCCAAAGAGGATCGTAAAGACCACCAGTCCCACAGCCAGCCAGAAAGCGGTCACGGTGATGTCCGGCATGTGGCTGCTTGCAGAGCCGCTCTCGGCAAACACCGAAAAACTGAACGCGACCGATTGCAGCTGAAGCGCGATGTAAGGCGTCGATCCGACGACCGCCAGCAACGTTACGATAACGGCAAGGAACGTGCTTTTCCCGTATCGCGACGACAAGAGATCAGCAATCGAGGTGATCTTGTGGGTGCGGCCGATCCGCACGAGTTTTCGCAAGAACCACCACCAGCCGACAAATACCAGCGTCGGCCCCAGATAGATGGCCATGAACTCAAACCCGTTGCGCACCGCCGAGCCGACCGCGCCATAGAACGTCCAGGCGGTCGTGTATATCGACAGGGACAACGTATAAACCAGAGGCGACCGCAACCACCCCTGCCGTCCCTGGCTGGCCCGCCTGTCAGCAACGAACGCGACGCCGAAAAGAAAGCTGACATAAAGCGTCGCGACCAGAACCAGAACATTGAAAGACAGCATCAGTCTTTCTCCCTGCG
>CAYXNM010000152.1:0-6139 GCA_964466385.1 uncultured Rhodobacter sp.
CGCTGAAATGACGCGATATCCGCGCCCTTAGGGTTTGGCGGTCTGCGCTCTAAACTCATTGTTCCCCCAATACTCCCGCCGGAGGCTCCGCCTCAAAGCGGCCAGAAGAACGGGATCAGGAAACTTGCCAGCAAACCCACCGACAGGTTGAGCGGAATACCAATGCGCATGAAATCCGTGAATTTATACCCACCAGGCCCATAAACCAGCATGTTGGTCTGATAACCGATCGGGGTTGCGAAGCTGGCCGAGGCAGCCACCATGACGGCAACGACAAGCGGGCGCGGATCGACCCCGAGCGACACGCCAAGGCTGACCGCAATCGGCGTCACGACCACCGCGACTGCGTTGTTGGAGACAAGCTCGGTCAGGACCGAGGTGATCAGATAGACCGCCCAGACGATCATGAACGGCGGCAGCATGTCGAAAACGGGCACAAGACCTCGGACGATCAGATCGACCGAACCGGCATTTTCCAAAGCGGCCCCCACGGCCAGCATCGCAAAAATCAGCACCAGCAGACGCCCGTCAACGAAGGAAAACGCCTCCTCCGCGTCAATGGCGCGGCTGAGAAGAACAACGGCGACCGCCACCAGCGCCAGCACGAAAATGGGGGCAACCCCCAGGGCCGCCAGAATGACCAGCGCCCCCAGCACCGCCAGCACGACGGGTGCGCGGTTGCGCCGGAACGCACGATCACTGGGGCGGGTGATATCGACCATGTCCATGTCGCCCGCAAGGCGCGAAATGTCCTCTGCCGACCCTTCCAGCAGCAACGTGTCGCCCACGCGAACGATCAGATCATCCATCTGCCGCCCGATATTCTGGTTCCGGCGGTGCACGGCCAGCGGATAAACCCCATAGCGCCGCCTGAGCCGCAGCGACCCCAGCGTGCGTCCGATCATCCTGCACCCCGGCGAGATCAACGCTTCGACCGTCGTCGTTTCGACCGAGGACAGGCGATCGACATCGCGCACCGCCTTGTTGGCCTGCAAGCCAAGCAATTCGCCTATTTCCGTTCTGAGCACGACACGGTCGCCCGCCCGCAGGGTCACACGGCCAAGATCGCGCCTTAACGACAAGTCCCCGCGCAGGACATCGACAACGCGCACCCGGTCGCGCTTGAACAGCTCCACATCCAGCACCCTCTGCCCCACCAGTTCGCTGTCGCCGGGGACCGCGACCTCGGTAAAGAACTTGCGCTGCCTTCGCTCCCCCAGAAGACCCGCCATCGACTGGCGTTCAGGCAACAGGTGCGGCCCGAAGATCCGCAGGTAAACCAGCCCCCAAACCACCAGAACTGCCGCCAGCGGCGTCACCTCGAAGATCGAAAACGCTTCCAGCCCATGAACCCGTGCAACCCCGTCGACAAGAAGGTTGGTCGAGGTGCCGATCAATGTCAGCGCCCCCCCCAGAATGGCGACATAGCTGAGCGGGATCAGCAATTTCGAAGCGGGAATGCCAATGCTTCGCGAGAGCTGAACGGTCACCGGGATCATGACGACGACGACCGGCGTGTTGGAAACAAACGCGCTGGAAACCACGACGAACAGGGTCAGAAGCGCCATGACCAGCACGGGGCGCTCCTGCGCACGCGCTTCCGCAAGAGACGTGAACCAGTTGAGTGCGCCCGTTCGCACCAGCGCCCCCATGACAACGAACATTGCCCCGATGGTCCAGGGCGCAGGGTTTGAAAAGACCGAAACCGCGCTTTCGTAAGGAAGCAACCCGGTTGCAACCAGCACCGCCGCGCCGCCGATGGCCACGACCTCGGTCGGATAGTTTTCGCGCAGAAACATCGCGAACATGGCCACCACGACGAAAAGGGCGGCCAGGGCGCGAAACGTGGGGTCTGTCAGGATCGCCAGCATCAGCGCCAACCTATCAGACTTCGGCCGGTTTGTCGCCACCCGCGTCATCCGGCAGGGGCGCGTTCGGTGCTTTGGGCTGCACCAGAAAGAGACCGATCATCATCACACCAAGGGCGGCCCAAACCCACAGCGTGTAACTTTCCCCCAACAGCACCATCGCCCAGATCACACCTGTTCCCGTCACCAGATACGAAACCTGGCTGGCAAAGACCGATCCCGTTCGCCCCACCAGCCACACATAGGCCGAATAAATGAAGGCGTGGATGAGCGAGGACCCGATCAGCGCATATTCCGGTGCCGCCCAGGGGGCGGTTGCGTCGACCCACTGACCGCTGAACCACGCAAGCGGGATCACCACGAGCAAGCCCAGCAGCGACGCACCCAGCAACAGTTGGGCCGGTTCCAGATCGGCGATGCCGACCTTTGCAACCCACGTGCCTTCGATGGCGTACATCAAGGGCGCAAGCGCGGCGAACAATATCCAGAACGCAGCGGACGGTGTCGCGAGGTTTTCCTGAGGGCCGGCCAAAAGGACGATGGCAAGCGCGCCACACATAACGCCAACGCCCCGCAGCAGCGAAGCTTTCTCCAACCTGATCGCCAGAGCCAGCGGCAGGGCGAACATCGGCACCAGCGAAATGATGATCGACAGGTAACCCGACGGCAGATGGATCGCGGCGCGATAGCTGACGGCGTTCGGAATGATCGTTCCACCAAGCGCGATCACCGCATAGCGCCACAGATGACGGCGACGCAGCGGCAACCCTTTGCCACGCGCAACGATCAGGACCCCGAGCGCAATCGAGGTAATGACCATCTGCCAGACGATCAGGCCCAGGGGCTGATGGCCCGTTGACACAGCGGTTTTGCTCAGGGGTTGCGTCAGCCCCCAACCTGAACCAAGGACAAACAGCACGGCAAAGTAAAACGCCGAAACCTTCATGGCAAAGCAGCGTTCAGCCGGCCGCGCAGGCGAACCGGCATGACCGAGCGCGCCAGACCCGAATTCCCGTCGGTTTCCACGATCACGCCACAAAGGGTCGCCTCGCCGTTCGCAGGGGTAAACCTGTCCTTGTTCATCCCGGTTACGAAACGCCGCATCGGCTCGGTCTTTTCCATCCCGATGACGCTGTCGTAATCTCCGCACATGCCCGCATCGGTCTGATAGGCCGTCCCGCGCGCAAGGATCTGGCCATCCGCCGTCGGAACATGCGTATGCGTTCCCACGACCAGCGAGGCGCGTCCGTCGCACCAATGGCCCATCGCCATTTTTTCCGAGGTCGCCTCGGCATGAAAATCAACGATGATCGCAGAGATCCTGCCGCCCAGAGGGTGCGACTTGAGAACCTGATCCACGGCCGAAAAGGGATCGGCAAACGGCTTTTTCATGAAAACCTGCCCCAGTGCCTGAACCACCAGCACCGTCTTTCCACGGGGGGCCTGAAACACGCGAAACCCGACGCCGGGCGCGCTTTTTGCATAGTTGAGCGGGCGCAGGATACGCGGTTCGGACCCGATCGCTGACAGCATGTCCTTTTGATCGAACGCATGATCGCCCAGTGTCACGCAATCTGCCCCCGCGTTCAGCAGGCCCTGTGCATGTGCGCCGTTCAGACCCATGCCGCCGGTTGCATTCTCTCCGTTCACGACAACGAAATCGAGCGCCAGATCCTGGCGCAACTGGGCCAGTTCAGCGCTGACCGCGTTGCGACCGGCGCGTCCCATGACGTCTCCGAGGAATAGGATTCTCATGCGCCACGATTAGCCAGACCAATCGGCAAGGGCAAGTGGGCTTGGCTCAGAAAGTCAGGATCCGGTTTGGGGTCACGATTGCATCCAGCTTTTGATCCGTCTGTTCGATCGGAAGGTGCTCCAGTTCCTGACCGTCATAAGCAAAGCCGACGCCGACCACGGCATTCATGCGTCGAAGACCCTGAAACGAACGGTCGTAGAACCCGCCGCCATAACCCAACCGATACCCGTTGGCATCAAACGCCACCAGCGGCGTTATCAGAACATCGGGGTCCAGAAACTCCTCGATCAGCGGAATACGGGCGCCAAAGGGGCCTTCCGTCATTTCCATGTCCGGTTTCCAGCGGCAAAAGTGGAGCGGCATGCCCGCACCCTGAATGACCGGAACGCACACGGTCTTGCCTGCCGCGCACAGCCGCTCCATCACTGGCAGCGGGCTGATTTCCGTGCGGATGGGCATGTAGCCCGCAAAGCAATCGACCCCCGAAAGCGTGTTCAGATAATCCCACAATCGCGCGCAGGCGTCCGCGTCCCGACCCAGTTCGTGGGCCTGTTTGCGCGCGGCAAACGCCGTCTTGCGCGCCGCGGCTTTCCTTTCCTGAATATTCACGTGGTACCCTTTGCGCCTGACCGTTCCCGACAGCGCCCGATATCGTCAAAAAACATCTGGGGATCAAGCAGGAAAGCGGCGGGTCCACCAGGTACAGACGTGGAGGTATTGCATTCCCGAGAGCCTGGTTCAACCAGGTGGGCGCCAGGTGCGTTAGACCACGGTCAGTCGCAGAGCCAGCTCCCTTACGAAAATGTAAGGCCACTGGAATGGGACCTCGCACGGAAAGGGCAGAACCCGCCGCCGCCAAAGATATGCGCACTGTCCGGGTTTCACAAGATGGCAACCGGGTCTTGACGTGATGTTCACGGATTGTTCATATGCGCCATGACCCATGATCTCATGCCCGGACAATTGCTGGCACGCGGCGTTTGCCGCCACCTGAGGCAATACGATTTCCAGACGCTGGAAGAATTCGTTCCCTCTGCCGGGTTGAGGGTGGATGTCGTCGCCCTTGGGCCCAAAGGCGAAATCTGGGTGATCGAATGCAAATCCTCACGCGCCGATTTTCAGTCCGATGACAAATGGCAGGGGTATCTGGAATGGTGTGACCGTTATTTCTGGGCCGTTGACGACGCCTTCCCGACCGAGTTGCTGCCGGATGACACCGGGCTCATTCTTGCAGACGCCTATGACGCAGAAATCCGCCGTATGCCCGCGGAAGCCAAACTCGCCCCGGCGCGGCGCAAGAAGCTGACCTTGAAAATCGCCAGAAACGCCAGCGCGCGTCTTCAGGCATTTCGCGACCCGGCACCGTCGGACCGGTTTCGCGCTATTTAGCCAGTTCACGCGCCTGCCGGGCGGCGGCCTTCAGTTCCTCGGCGATTTCCTCGGCCTCTTCGGGATCGAAATCCAGCGGCAGTTGCATGGACTCCGCGTCAACGAATATCCGCACCATTCCCATCGAGGTGGGCCCGATCTGCAAATTCGCGGCGACGTCACTTTGTTTGTTGATACTCATCTGACACTCCTGAAAACCGATGCTGGCTAGCGTCCGGGCAGCCGGGACGCAAGTCAATTATGCTGGCCTGCGTCAAGGGTTCCGGTTCCGTACGGCCGGTTTCAAGGCGTGTTTTGCCCGAACTCACCTAAAAATCGGATAATAATGTTTCTAAATGTGCCCCTAATTCGTAATAATTATGCTAAATCGGCCATTTTCGGATTGTCAAGGCACTATTTCGTTGACTAAGCGGATTGTTGCCGATGACATCGGGCCACTCTGTCAGACAAAAGGCAGAAGCAAAAAGAGGAAGCAGTAATATGATTGATCAAGTAAAGTCCGCGATCAAGAGCGTAACCGAAATCGGTGTCGCGCTCCTCGCATTGGCGATTGTGGCGACAATCCTTCTGGGATCGGCGCAAACCTGGGTGTTTGGCGACGTCGTCGACAACCTGATCGTACTGATCCGGCAATTCGGAGACGCGGGTCTGGCCGGTCTGATCGCTTTGGGTGTTGTACTCTGGCTGTTCCAGAAATAGTCTGAACACCCCCCCCCGGCAATGAATTCGGACGCCCATGGATAAGCTTGTCAACGCGCTCAAATCTCTTCGCGGTCTCTTTCTGGCCGTGACCGAAACGGGATTGGCGTTCATCGGGTTCATTCTTGTCATCTACATTCTGCTGGGGGGGGAGTCCGGCGATTTCGTCCTGTCGGTCGTCACCAATGTCAGTCTTCTGGTCGACGCCCTTTCCCCGCAGACGATCGTGGCCGTGACGCTGGTGGTGGGGGCGGTTGCGATCCTGCGAAACCGGCGTTGACACAACAATTCATGATTGACCACATGGGCGTTTGACTTTAGGTGCCTTCGGGCAGGCTTTGATGCCATGTGCCGGCGTAGCTCAGTTGGTTAGAGCGCTTGATTGTGGATCAAGAGGCCCCCCGTTCAAATCGGGGCGCTGGTACCA
>CAYXNM010000153.1:0-4398 GCA_964466385.1 uncultured Rhodobacter sp.
GAACCCCGCCAAAGGTTGTTCAAACCGCGCATAGCCCGCGCGCCATTCCACCATCTCAAAACCAAGATACCGCTGGAGAGGATAGGGAGGTTCGACGATCTCGGGGTTCAGGACAGGTTTCATTTGCCCGCAGGTCTCCTCGGTTCAAAACGCGCATAAATCCGTGCGCCCGGTCCGGCGGATATGCCATGCAGAACCGCGCTGATCCAGACGGTGTTGATCGCGATGTCAAGGATCTGGCGACCGAACCCCGTGTCCAGCCGGTCCGCGACCAGCAGCGCAAACAACGCCGTTGCCAGCCCGCGCGGCCCGAACCAGCCAAAAAACAACCGTGACGCCGCGCTGGCGTCCGTCGCTGTCAGCGACAGCCAGATCGCCAGTGGCCGCACGATGAAAAGGCTGGCGGCAATCAGGGCGAAAACAGGCAGGCTAAGGTTGGCAGCCGCCGCCGGAACAAGGATCGCACCCAGCAGAAAGAACGCCCCCCAGGACAGCATCTGCCCTTCGCTTTCGGTGAATTCATAAACGAAATCGCATTGTCCACGCACGATCGCGCCGAATCCAAGCCCTGCGACAAAGGCAGCGATAAAACCGTTGCCCCCCAGCAGGATCGCCGAGATATAGGCCGCGGCCGCAATCGACAGCGTCCCAATGCCCTCGTAACTTTCGCGCGTGCTCAGCGTGCGCTTTGCCCAAAGCAACGCGAACGCCCCGGCGCATCCGACGATCAGGCCGGGCAGCGGGCCGAGCGTAACCTGCTTTAACGCAAATAAGGCCCACCCTCCCGACGGGGGTGCGGCGTTTGCGGCAAGGGCTGCGAAAGCCAGCACCAGCGGCAGCGCCATCCCGTCATTGAGCCCGCTTTCAACCGTCAGGGCCCGGCGCGCGCGCTCGGGAACCGCCGGATTGGTGATCACCGGCTGGCCAAGGGCGGCATCGGTCGGCAACAGGATCGCCGCCAGCACCGCCAGCGCTGCCAGCGGCCAACCCGGCAGGATCAGCCACGCAAATCCAAACCCGACGGCAAACCCAAGCGGCAACCCCAGCAGCAACATGCGAAGGGGCCAGACGTGATGCACCCGCAGCCCCCCCGGATCGATCTTGGCGGCATCCAGAAACAACAACAGAACCAGTGCGACCTCGGCGACGACATGAAGCACCTCGCCTTTTCCCGCATCCGGGAATATCCCCAGCGTGGAAACCAGCACACCAAATCCGATGAACGCCATCGGCGCGGTCAGCGACGCGCGTTCAAGCCTTGCGGAAAGAAAGCAAAACGCAACTGCGAAAATACTGAGCAACAGATAGGCGTGCATGTTCCCCTCCCCGATGACGGCTGAAGATGATTGCGCGTCAGGTTAACGGGGAAACTCCCGGTGGAAAACCAATATTGAACACGCGTGGACATTCGGTGATCAGGGCAACTCTTTTCGCAAGAACTGTCCCAGCGAAAGATCGGGGTTAAACCGGCCCTCTGCAAGAAACGTCACCGTCTGTGCGATCACGTAAGGGTTCATCATCATGAAAGTATGGGTCGTGGGAATGACGATATGATCCTTCATCCCGTCAAGCCGCGTGCTGCTGACCGAAACCTTGCCGTCATCCCTGCCCTTGATAATATAAGAAAACAAAGGACTTATGGAGAGTTCACCGGCAATGATCCCAACCTCGAACCTGGCAGGCCCAAGCTGTTCGGGCAGGTTGCCGGGTCGGCTGCCCAGCTCTGCCCCGGCCGGACCATTGAGCCACGCAAAAAGTCTATAGGTGCCGAACGTATCGACGATTTCACTGCCGTGATTGGGCGGCCCCAGCATCACGGTCCGCCCGATCTTCCTGACGGTGTTGGACGCAAGGTAGTCGCGTAGCAGAATTCCGCCAAGCGAATGCGTGACGAAACTGACCTTCTCCTCGCCACAGCGCGAAATGGCCGGTGGCAGGACCGACTCGGCGAGATCCTCGACCGTTCCGGACGTGGAGGGATACTGTGTGTTGACGACGTGATAACCTTGGGTTCGGAGGGCCAGTTCCATCGGTTTGAGCGAGTTTGACGTGCGCGCGAGCCCATGCAGCAGGACCACGCATTCCGCCACCGCAAATGGCGGCATCCCAAAGGCGAGCAACAGGATGAATACAAATCTGGCCATGACAGCGATATAGGGAATAACGCCCGCCGGTTCCACCCTTGCGATCGGGCGCATGCGCAGCCGGTTCACGCCTCCTCGGGGAAGGCCGACAATGCGCCTTTCGGAAATGCACGGACATGTCAGCGTCGGATCGAAACGGCGATCCCTCCCAGAACCAGGAGTGAAGCCAGGGCGAACCGCAGCGAAAGACCTTCGCCCAGAAAGACCACCCCGCCGGCAAGCGCGATAACGGGCACGGTCAGTTGCCCGATCGCTGCGAGCGAGCGGTCGAGTTTTGGCAGGACACTGTACCAAAGCGCGTATCCCAGACCGGATGTGACACCTCCGGAAAGAATGGCCAGTACGACACCTTTTTGCCCCGCGACGACCGGATCACCGATCACAAGCCAGATGACGAGTGCAACAGGAACCGAAAAGAGGAAATTTGCCGCCGTGGCTTCCAGCGGCCGGGTGACGTTGCGCCCGACCAGCGAATAACACCCCCAGCCGATCGCCGCCGCCGCCATCAGCACCGCCCCAACCGGATCCGGCGTACGGCCGGAAGGCGCCAGCAGATAAACAAGCCCCGCAAGCGCCAAGGCCGCGCCCACCCAACGCCGCGCACCCGGCCGTTCCCCGCCGATGAGCGCACCGGCGAACATCGTGACCTGAACGCCGCCAAACAGGATGAGCGCCCCGGTCCCTGTTTCAAGACTGACATAGGCATAGGAAAACCCGATGACGTAAACCGAAAGTCCCGCGACCGTCAGAGCGGAAACCTCGCCTCGATCAAGAACCCTGCGTGTTCGCATCCAGACCAGCGCCGCAAGGACAACCGCGCCTGACAACACGCGGATGGCGGCAAAATCTGCCGCCCCAAGCAGACCGTCCGCAAGCGCCAGACGGGTCAGAACGGAATTGGCCGCGAAGGCAACCATTGTCAGGGAGGTGAGCAGGAAGATACGCATACCGGCAGTCTGACGATCAGCGGGGAGGAACGATAGGCTAAAATGCCTCGGAAAACACCAGATCGCGCGGAAGTGAGCCAAACGAGAATTCGTCAAACACCCGCGCGGCGATGAACTCCGACGGATAGACCGTATCAAAGTCGTTCGCCTCCTGCACATCAAACCCGAAGCGTCCGTAATACCGTGGATTTCCATGAACGAAGACGGCGGGCCATTCCTCTTCTTCGGCCCGCATCAACGCCTTTTCGATCAGCGCCGACCCGATCCCCTGTTTTTGCCGGTCCGGATGGACCGACACGGGCGCCAATGCCAGACATCCCGCAGGTTCGATGAGGCGCGACAAAACGACATGACCGATCAGTTCGTCCCGGTCCGTCGCGACGAATTCAAACGCGATCTCTCCGGCGCGACGAAGCCCTTCGACCAGCAACGCTTCATCGTGCTGGCCAAAGGCAGCCTCGACCAGTGCGGGGATTTGCGGGTAATCCCGCGCGGTTGCAGGACGGATAAACATGCTTTCAGCCTAACATGGAAATCCCATCGCGCAAGATGGTCGCGCGAATGTTTCCATGCGGCTCGTTATCGCAGGGAACGGTCGGTGCGGGGCGATCAAAGGGGCTTAACGGCAACAACAAAGACAGCCGCGCCGCCCGTGGGTTGCCATTGGTGCTCTATTTCAAATCCGGCGCCGGTCATGGCCGAGATCAGTTCCTCGGCCGAGAAAAACCGCACCAGTGGCAACACGCCCAGCCAATGGCCAATCGCCAACAGGGTTTTCATGGCCGCCTTTTCGTTATTGGCGCAAACAGTGCTGCTGAAGAACATGCCCCCCGGTGGCAACAGGGCGTGAATATGCCCTATGACCGCCTCCTTGTCTGCCAGCAAATGCAGAATGCTGAACGCAAAAACCGCGTCAAACGAGCGACCGCGCGCAACGTATTCCTCAACGGTGGTATTGACGAAAGTGATATTATCAACCCCGGCCGTCGCCGCCTTTTGATGCGCGAATTCCAACATTTTATCCGAAAAATCAACAGCTTCTATAGATTTTACTGCCGCTGAATGATAAATGGCGGTCGATCCGGTCCCGCATCCGATCTCCAAAACTTCCATATCGGCGCGCAAGTATGGCGCGGTTGTTTCCAGCTTTTTCTCGTATGCCGCCTGATCGGCGACCGGCTGCCGGGAATAGCGCCGGGCAATCCAGTTCCAAAAGCGGTTGTCTTTGGCCATTTCCCTCACCGATCCCCGCACCTTCAGTTCAGGAAACTGGGGAGGCGGCGGGTTGATTTCAAGGATTGACCGGA
>CAYXNM010000153.1:4498-6138 GCA_964466385.1 uncultured Rhodobacter sp.
CCGACACGCAAAAGGGGCCGCGATTGCGGCCCCTTTCGTTGTTCGATGCTTTCGGCGTCTGCGGGCAAACACCGGCTGCGATCAGCTTCCCGCGGGAGGCTGTGCTTACATCATGCCGCCCATGCCGCCCATGTCGGGCATGCCGCCACCACCGGCGGGAGCGCCTTTGGGTTCGGGCTTGTCGGCAACCATGGCTTCGGTCGTGATCAGCAAGCCGGCAATCGAGGCTGCGTCTTCCAGAGCGGTCCGCACCACTTTGGCCGGATCGATCACGCCGAACTCGAACAGGTCGCCGTATTGTTCGGTCTGTGCATCAAACCCGAAATGCGCCTTGTTGCTTTCGCGAACCTTGGCGGCGACGACGGCACCGTCGACACCGGCGTTTTCGGCGATCTGACGCAGAGGCGACTCGAGCGCACGGCGAACAATGGAAATCCCGGCGTCCTGATCGGCGTTTTCGCCTTTCAGTTTGGCAAGACCCGCGCTGCCCTGAACCAGCGCAACACCGCCGCCGACGACAACACCTTCCTGAACGGCCGCGCGGGTCGCGTTCAGCGCATCGTCAACACGGTCTTTGCGCTCTTTCACTTCGACTTCGGTCGAACCACCGACGCGGATCACGGCAACACCGCCAGCCAGTTTGGCCAGACGTTCCTGCAGTTTTTCACGGTCATAGTCGGACGAGGTTTCCTCGACCTGGCCGCGAATCTGCGAAACGCGTGCTTCGATTTCAGCTTTTTCACCGGCTCCATCGATGATGGTGGTTTCGTCTTTGGTGATCTGAACCTTCTTGGCGGTGCCGAGCATTTCGATGCCGACGTTTTCAAGCTTCATGCCGAGATCTTCGGAAATCAACTGACCACCGGTCAGAATGGCGATGTCCTGCAGCATGGCCTTGCGGCGATCGCCAAAACCCGGAGCCTTGACCGCGGCGATCTTCAGGCCACCGCGCAGTTTGTTGACAACGAGCGTGGCCAGCGCTTCGCCTTCCACGTCTTCGGCAATGATCAGAAGCGGTTTGCCCGACTGAATGACGGTTTCCAGAAGCGGAACCATCGGTTGCAGCGACGAGAGTTTCTTTTCGTGCAGCAGGATCAGCGCGTCTTCCAGCTCGGTCGTCATCTTGTCAGGGTTGGTGACAAAGTAAGGCGACAGGTAACCACGGTCGAACTGCATGCCTTCAACGACGTCGGTTTCCGTGTCGAGACCTTTGTTTTCCTCAACCGTGATCACGCCTTCATTGCCGACTTTCTGCATCGCGTCCGCGATCTGACGTCCGATCTCGGATTCGCCATTGGCGGAAATTGTTCCCACCTGCGCGACTTCGTCGCTGTCCTTGACTTCACGCGCCATGCCTTTGATCTGGTCGACGACATTCCTGACAGCCATGTCAACGCCGCGCTTGAGATCCATCGGGTTCATGCCGGCGGCGACCGATTTCATGCCTTCGGCAACAATCGCCTGCGCCAGAATGGTGGCGGTGGTGGTGCCGTCCCCGGCTTCGTCATTGGTGCGGCTGGCGACTTCTTTCACCATTTGCGCGCCCATGTTTTCGAACTTGTCTTCCAGTTCGATTTCCTTGGCAACGGTCACACCGTCTTTGGTGATGCGCGGTGCGCCAAAGGACTTGTCCAGAACCA
>CAYXNM010000154.1:0-6040 GCA_964466385.1 uncultured Rhodobacter sp.
CCGCACGATACCGGCGACCGAGTTTTCATCGGCAATCGCAAAGGCTGTCATGCCCGAAAGCGCCGCCAATTCGGCATATTCCTCGGCATGTGACCCCCCGGTCAGGAAGGTGAAATTGGATATGATGTTAAGTTCCGTGAACGCCATGAGGTATTATATTCATGTTTTGTTCTTGTGTGGAGTCTGAAAATACCCCGGCGCTAGTATCGTGGAATCGAAATTTGTTCATCGAAATCAGGAAAAACGCGAGGTTCGCGCCCGACCCCGAGGGGGGGCTGGCTGAAACCTGCAAAGGCCTTTCCTAGACAGGCAGACGTTGCAACGCATTGAAACGGTGTGACATTTCGCGCCCGCCCTGGGGGGCGGGGTCGGGCGCGAACCGGATTGCAGGCAATCCGGGGTGCAAAGGACATCGATGGTGCGGGTTTTGGATTGAGGGGACGAGCGCGCAGACCGATAACAGCCTGTTGGTTACGTCACCTGTTGGTGAAACTCTCGTATGACCCGTTCGTAGGTGTCGCGTTTGAAGGGAACGATGCGCGAAAGCAATTCTTCGGGCGGCAGCCAGCACCAGCGGCTGAATTCGGGGATGGTGGTCTTGATGTTGATCTCGGCGTCGCTGCCCAGAAACCGCATCAGGAACCAGCGTTGTTTCTGGCCGCGATAGCGCCCGTTCCAGAGTTTGGGCACAAGATAATGCGGCAGATCGTAGGGAATCCAATCCGCGGTCTCGGCCAGAATCTCGACTGATGAGGGCAGAATGCCCGTTTCTTCCTCCAACTCGCGCAATGCCGCATCGCGCGGTTCTTCACCCTTTTCGACACCGCCCTGGGGCATCTGCCAGGCGTCCATATGGCTGTCCAGACGCTGGCCGGCGAAAATCCGGCCTGCGGAATTGCAAATCATCATGCCGACGCAAGGCCGGTACGGCAAAGCGTTGATCGTGTCTGAATCCATTGTCCCACTCATATCAATCCGCGCTGCGCGGCGCCCAGGGAACCGGGTGCCGACGCCAATCAGTTGGCCCGGTTGAGGACGGACAAGCCACGCAGAATATCCAGCGCATAGGAAAGCTGATAATCATCATCGCGTTTTTGCGCCGCCTCTTCCTGTAACCGGCGTTCTTCCTCGAGTTGCTTGCGCTCGTCATCCGTCAGGCTGTCGTTGGACAGGCTGCCCCGCAAATCCGCTTCGGAGCGCAGCTTTTGCTTGTCCTCCGGGGCCGCCGGATCACTGGGGGGGCGCTGCTCGACAATGATGTCCGGCGCAACGCCCAGCGACTGGATCGACCGGCCTGACGGTGTATAGTACCGCGCCGTCGTCAGGCGCATGGCGCCGTTTCCCTGCAGCGGCATGATCGTCTGGACCGAGCCTTTGCCGAAGCTTTTCGTCCCGACGATAATGGCGCGGCGGTGATCCTGCAGAGCACCCGAAACGATTTCCGAAGCCGAGGCAGACCCGCCGTTGATCAGGACGACGATCGGCTTGCCGTCCGCCAGATCACCGGCAACGGCATTGAAACGGTCGCTGTCCGCCGGGTCGCGCCCGCGCGTGGAAACAATCTCGCCCTTTTCGAGGAACGCGTCCGACACAAGGATCGCCTGATTGAGCAATCCTCCCGGGTTGTTTCTGAGATCCAGAATGAAGCCGTTGACATCGTCCATGCCGCCGGCTTCCTCGACCGACTTTTTCAATCCGTCGCGCAGATTGGGGAATGTCTGGTCCGTGAAAGAACTGATCCGCAAGACGACCGTCTGGCCTTCCAGCCGGGTCTTGACGGCGGCGATCTTGATCGTGTCGCGGATGATCGAAACGTCAAAAGGCTCCTCGACGCCTTCGCGAACGACCGTGATCACGATTTCCGAGCCGACCGGCCCGCGCATCAGGTCGACCGCATCGTTCAGTGTCAGGCCCTGAACCGGCTCGCCGTCAACATGTGTGACAAGGTCCCCGGCTTTGATACCGGCCAGATCGGCCGGGGTGCCGTCAATCGGCGAAACGACCTTGACGACCCCTTTTTCCTGGGTGACCTCGATCCCCAGACCACCGAATTCGCCGCGTGTCTGCACCTGCATCGCATCAAAATCACGCGGCGGCAGATAGCTGGAATGCGGGTCAAGCGATGTGAGCATGCCGTCAATGGCGCTTTCGATCAGGGCGGATTCGTCGACCTCCTCGACATATTGCGACCGGATACGCTCGAATATGTCGCCAAAAAGATCAAGCTGTTCATAGGTCGACTTCTTGCGGTCAGCCTCGTCAGCAATCAGCGGGCCGGCGATCTGAGACGTCAAAACGGCCCCGGCGATTGTACCTGCGATTGCAGCCAAAACGTACTTTTTCATTCCTGTACCTTACCTGTTTCCAAGCGCGAACCACGCCTCCGGGTCTATGGCTTCCCGGTTTTGCCTAATTTCCACATACAACGTTTCCGATCGGGATTCGCCATTTCCCTGTGACGCCTCGATCAGAAAATCGTCAACCTTTGGGTCCATACCGCCCAGCAAACCCACGGGATCGCCAGCGCCAAGAATCTCTCCGACTTCGCCGTATACCTGTCCTAACCCGGCGAGCACTATCAGGTAACCCGCTTCAGGCTCAAGGATAATCACATTTCCGTAGTCCAGCAAAGGGCCGCGATAGCGGATTGTTGCCGGCCATGGAGCGGTGACCAGTGAAATGGCCGGTGCGGACAGCAATAGACCGGGGCGGCGCAGCCCGGCAGCATCTGCTTCGTTAAAATGGCGCAGGATCGTTCCGTAAACAGGCAGCGGCAGGAACCCCTTGCCCGACCGGAACGGGGGCTGTTGCGGAACGTTGTCATCGAATGGAAGGTCGGCAAGTCCGCTCGCAAACCCTTCCAGCGTATCGCTGTCGCGTGCCAGAGAATTCAGTTTTTCCCTGTCCGCAACATAGCGTTTGGGCAAATTCGTCCGCTCGCCCACCGCGCGGCTGAGGGCAAGGCGCGCGGTCTGAACCCCCTGCAAGCCCGATTGCAAATCCTCGCGGGCCGCCGCCTGGAGCGTCTCAAGCAGCACCAGTTCCCCGATTTGTGCCCGCAAATCTTCGGCTTGCGTGTGCAGCGCCGGGGTCACTTCGGCCAGCATCAGGCCGGACCGTGCAGTTCCCAGCGGCCCGGACGGATGGATCAGCAAAAGGGGCGAGGACGCGCGTTCGAGCGTCTGCAACACCCCCAGCAGTTGCGAAAGATGGGCGCGCTGAGCCATGAACCTGAGCCGAAGCGCGCGCTCCCGGATCGCCGCTTTCCGCAGGCTCTGTCGCATGGCCTGCAAGCCGTCCTCATAGGCCTTGATCGCGCGGCTGAGGGCGTGCACGCGATCCTTCGTCTGCCGCGCATCCCTCAGCGCCCGTGTGGCGGCGCGTAAATCCTCGGCAGCCTTGCGCGCAGAAAAGACCGGATCGGCACCTGCCTGAGAAGACGACGCTGAGAAACCCAAGAAGGCGCACGCCAGAATGAAAACGAGCGTTCTCATCCGGTCAACAGGCTTTCCCCGGTCATCTCGCGCGGCTTTTCGATCTGCATCAGGTCCAGCAGCGTCGGGGCAAGGTCGGCCAGCCTTCCGCCCGGTCGCAATGACCTGCCCGGCGGGCCGTTTACCAGAACGACCGGGACCGGATTGGTGGTGTGGGCGGTATGGGGTTTGCCGGTTGCGGGATCGACCATGGTTTCACAATTGCCGTGGTCAGCGGTTACGATCATCGACCCCTCGGCCCTTTGAAGGGCCACAAGAGCGCGGCCAAGCCCGCTGTCGACCGCCTCGCACGCCGCAATCGCCGCCTTCAGACTGCCCGTGTGTCCAACCATGTCGGGATTGGCGAAGTTTACCACGATCAGGTCGTATTTTTCCTCGATCGCGGCAACCAGCCGATCTGTCACCTTTTGCGACGACATTTCCGGCTCAAGGTCATAGGTCGCAACCTTCGGGCTGCTGGGCATGGCGCGATCTTCGCCGGTTTCGGGGATTTCGACCCCGCCGTTCAGAAAGAATGTGACATGCGGATACTTTTCCGTTTCCGCCAGCCTGAATTGTCGCAATCCCCTGCGGGCGACCCAGTGCCCAAGAGTGTTGGCGAGTTTTTCCTTTGGGAACAGGGTTTCGGACCGTAGATCGAGCGCGTCGGAATAGCTGGACATGCGCGCCATCGTCGCCAGTTCGGGGCGTCCCGATATGTCGAAATCGGCAAAGTCTTCGGCGCCGATGGCCGACATCAGTTCACGCGCGCGATCCGCCCGGAAGTTGAGGCAAAAAACACCGTCGCCGGTCTTCATGCCGTCAAAACCGCCGATAACGCTCGGCAGAATGAATTCGTCGCTTTCACCTCGCTGGACGGCTTTTGAAACAGCCTGATCCGGCGAAGGCGCATTTTGACCATTGCCGTTGACGATGGCTTCGTAGGCCAATTCGACCCGATCCCAGCGCTTGTCGCGGTCCATCGCGTAATACCGCCCGGTCACCGTCGCGATGTGCGCTTGGCGTGGCAACTCTCTTTCCAATTCCCGCAGGAATCCCGGCGCCGATCCCGGCGCGACGTCGCGCCCGTCGGTCAGGGCATGCACCAGAACCGGAATGCCAGCGTTCGCGATCACCTTGGCTGCGGCGACAAGATGATCGATGTGTCCGTGCACCCCACCGTCAGAGACCACGCCCAGAAGATGCGCCGCTCCGCCCGAGACTCTGAGCTTGTCGACAAACCGTTTCAGCGCGGGATTTTCCGCAAACCGACCATCGGCAATCGCCTTGCCGATCCGCCCCAGATCCATATAGACGACGCGCCCCGCGCCGATATTCATGTGACCGACCTCGGAATTGCCCATCTGCCCGTCTGGCAGGCCGACATCCGCACCGCTGGCACGTAAGGTTGCATTGGGGCAGGTCGCCATCAGCCGGTCGTAATTGGGCGTCCGGGAGAGGGCGACCGCGTTGTTTTCGGTTTCCGCGCGCACGCCCCAGCCATCAAGGATGCACAAGATTACAGGTCGGGGGATTGCCATCTGCTCGTCCGGTTCGTTTTTCGATTTTTTTTAGACGTTTGGGCCTGTCAACACAACCTGCCCGCGGCGATCTAACCCCTGTGATAGGGTGTTCGCGCCAGAATTGTTGCTGCGCGGTATAGCTGTTCGGCCAGCAGGACGCGCGCCAGCATGTGCGGCCAGACCATCTTGCCAAAGGAAACGGAAATGTCCGCGCCTGCAAGAAGGTCCGGTTCAAGCCCGTCCGCTCCGCCGATCAGGAACGCCAGATGGCGCTGGCCGTTGTCGCGAAACCGCGACAACATCGCGGCAAACTCCGGCGATGTCAGTGCCCGGCCCCGTTCGTCCAGCGTACATATGGCGGCCGGGGAAGGCACTGCGCGCCGCAGGTGCTGCGCCTGCGCGGCCTGCCCGCCGCCTTTGCGGTCTTCGACCTCGCGCAGGTCTGCAGGACCAAGTCCCATTGCGCGACCGGTTTTCGAAAACCTGTCCAGATAATCGCGCACAAGATCGCTTTCCGGGCCGGTTTTCATGCGGCCAACCGCACAGATCGAAATGCGCATTCAGTTTTCCGAGGCCGCCACCACCGGGAGCCACATCTTTTCAAGCTGGTAGAACTCGCGCACTTCGGGGCGGAAAAGATGAACGACGACATCTCCGCAATCCAGAAGCACCCAATCGCCGTTGTCCTTGCCTTCTGTCCGGCAGGCGCGTCCCAGCGTCGATTTCAGTGTCGCCGTCAGCTTTTCGGCAAGCGCGATCACTTGCCGGGTCGAGCGCCCCGTCGCAACCACCATGTAATCGGCCATCTCGGATTTACCCTTGAGGGCAATCGGGACGATGTCCTCGGCTTTTTCTTCTTCAAGGGATTTCAGGACAAGCCGCAGCAGATCTCCACCGGGGTTGTCATCGATGTCAGGCGGTAAATCCGCCTTCGGCGCAGCCGAAGCACGGGCTGCATTCATACGTTCCGACAGAACGATCTCCTCCATTAATTTACCACCGGATATGAAAGCCCCGGCGGGCGGCTTCATCTTGCAATATAGC
>CAYXNM010000155.1:0-5960 GCA_964466385.1 uncultured Rhodobacter sp.
TTCAGGCCAACTCCGGTCTTTTTCACCCACATGAAAAGGGTCAACGAAAATGGCCGTTGGTCTTGGTTCAGCAAGCTGACCAATTGTTGCCGAAAGCTGCCAAAAGTTGACAAAAACCGTAAAATGTGCAACCTGATGCCGGGCAGTATCATTGTTGTGAACCGATTTTCTTAGGCTCCTTCATGGGGCAAGTTACTGGGATCTGGTTATGCTTCGCACTCTGCCCGCGGATCTTCCGTTCGTTTTCCGTCGCATTAGATCTGTTGCCGACACTGCCGGTTACCGCGTCCGTGGTCCGCGCGGTCCATTCGGTCGTCCCGAAACCGCCCCGTCCGTTCTGTTCAGGAACCCGGCGAAAGTGCGATCCGAAATGCGGGAACCGGTTTTTGGAATAGGTTACCCGTCAAAACCATTGGAGGCGGCGACACGAGAGAAGGCGCGAAGTTTCAAAACCAGAGTTCTTGCTCACCGGGAAGGTGTCTCATGAACTGTTCGCTTCCAGAGATCGCCAGGCCTCATGGCTTAGACCGCCAAAGCCTGCCGCGGGCCATCGTGCAACAGTTTTTTCTGCTCGTGTTATTGATGTTCCCGGCAAGTACCGCGCTTGCCCAGCAAGATCGGTTGCTGTTTCCCGGTTCGGCCGTTGTAACCGGTTTTTCAGGCACTTACACACCCATTCCAGAGGATGCGCTTCCGCCTGAGAAATTCATCATTGACGAAACGTTCATCGATCCGGAGGGCATCTCGGCACGGATATTCCTGCCGGATGATCCGGGGTTCGTCTGGGATGGCAGGCAGTGGGATCTCCCCCCCTACTTCGAAGCCAGGTCACGCGATATCGGACAGGTTTTCGGCATTGCGATCGATGCGGGTTGGCCGGTTCGGCCGAACGGCGCCCATGCGTATCCGAATGTCTATTTAAGCGCCACATCCGCGTTCGGTCTCCAGATCGTCGCGCCGGACTCCGACGGCAACGGACTTGCGGACCGGATCGTCACGGGCCAACCCAATGCCGAATTCATGCGCGCCCAGTTCGGCGGACGATCGGGCCATGACACCATGTTCGGGCAAAGGGGCGGCCCCGGCAGCATCTACAAGATTGACGGGCGTACCCGCGAAGTCAGCCTTTTCGCAAACATCACGCTGTTTGGTCAGGAAAACTCCGGTCCCGGCCTGGGCAATATTGCCTTTGACCCGGTTCATGACCAGCTGTTCGTTTCAGACCGGGACACGGGGTTCATTCACCGCCTCGATCTTGATGGAAACGATCTGGGGCAGTTCGACCACGGGCAATTCGGGCGCCCCGGCAATGGCCTTGCCCCCGTGAGCTTTGATCCTGCAAACCGGATTGATATCGAGAGTTTCCAATTTGATTCCCAAGACCCGGACACGTGGGCATATGCCCAACCCGAAAGGCGCGTCTGGGGGCTGGCGGTGCATCGGGGGCGGCTTTATTACGCCGTGGCCGAGGGGCCGCAAATATGGTCTGTTGGCATCGATGCAGACACCGGCGCCTTTTCTTTTGACGCCAGATGGGAACTGGACGTCTGGCCCGAAGGGCCCGCCGACGAAATCAGCGACATCGTTTTTTCCGCACAGGGCTCGATGATCATTTCCCAGCGGGGGCGGCAGCTTGCCTCGTACGATTATGTCACGAATATCGAGCCGGAGCGCGCGCGCGTCTACCGCTACAACCGCGAAATCCCGGATGACCCGCTGACGCCGAGCATCTGGCGCTACCAGCCGGATGAATACGCCGTTGGGTTCCTTCCGGATCATCGGAATTCAACCGGCGGGGTGGATCTGAGTTATGGCTATACCGATACAGGTCACCTGGATACCGGGAATTGCGAGGGAACATTATGGGCAACGGGTGAATCGTTGCGCATAAACGACGAACTCCAGTCGATTCTGGACACAGGCGGGGAAGCTGATGTTCAGGGTCTTCAGGGCAGCCCGTCCACCCTGGTCCGCGAAGGCAACGTACCGCCCTGGTCCAGCTACATGATCGATTACGATGGCCGGTTCGATTTCTGGCGGGCGACGGGCCAGGTGGGGGATGTTGAAAACTACAATCCCTGCACCCGCAAGCCCGTCGATATCATTTTCAACAAATCGGCATGGCTGACGCATTTCGATATTCCCACGGGGTTTTGGACCCTTGGTTACATCATCGACATTCTCAACGCCGGGGATCCGTTTGCCCCGCATTCTTTTTTGACAGTCAGCGACGTTCCGCCCGAGGGCACGGCTATTGCCGGGGTTTCAGGCGAAAACTGGGATTGCAACGTGTCAGAGTTTCCGCTCGTCGCGCCCAATTCACTGGAATGCACATATCGTTTCGGCGACGGATTATTCACCACCGGCGCACATTTGCCGAACTTGCAGGTTGACCTGAAAACAAACCAGCGCGGGCGGTACAGGAATTGCGCCGTTGTCCGCATCGGGTCTCAATCGGGCTTGTTTGACCGCGTTCAGGAAAACAACCGAAGCTGTGACGAGAACGACACGGATATCGACATCTCGCTTGAAAAGAAGGTCAAGTTTATCAGGCAAGCTGAAGCTGCCGGGTCCTGGTTGGTCGGCTTCACCCTTGAGGCGACCAATCTGGGCGCGAGCATTCCGGCCGGCACCACGATCACCATTTCCGATCCGGTTCCCGCAGGCGTGACATTCATCGGCGCGTCCGGGCCGGGCTGGAATTGCCCCAATCCACCCAACGCTTTCCCGTTAAGCAGTCCGGATGTGCTGAATTGTACCTTTACGACACCCGCTGACGTGCCATCCGGAACAGTTATCGGCACGCTCCAGATTCTTGGGGCGACGGACTCGACCAAAGGTTTTTCGAACTGCGCGATTACTGGTCTTGAGAATAATCGGGAAAGGCAGGAAACCAATTATGACAACAACAGAGCCTGCGTGACGGTAGATTTTCAGGAACCTGAAGATCCGACCGACATAAGGCTGGAAAAAACCGTCGTGAAACTGATCGAGGACGCAGCGACTGACGGTTCAACCACTTACGAATTCACTTTGGCGGTGACCAATGCCGGCCCGGCATTCAGTGGTCCGAATGCACTGACGGTCAGTGATACCGTGCCCGCCGGACTGACCTATACCACCGCCACGTTTGATCCCGCGATCTGGTCGTGCACGCCCCTCATGCCCCCGGCTCTGGTGGCGGGCAGCCCCTTCACCTGCACCTATGTCGGGTCCGGGCAAGTGGCGGCGGGGGCCGCCCTGGCCCCGATCCTGGTCAAGGTGCAGGTTCCCGCCGGATCGGCAAGTTACCGGAATTGCGCGTCCGCGAACTTTACCCAAACGTCCGGATTTGTTGACGGCCACACCGCAAACAACACCGCGTGCGCGGAAATCGAGGTCGTGGCGCCCCCGACGTTTGAACCGGAATGTGGCGTGAACGTGATTTTCGTGGTCGATGTCTCGGCCAGCATTCCACAAAGCGGTGCGGCGGGCAGTGTCAACGGTGCGCTGAACAATGCCAAACACTGGTTCAACAACACCAATGCCGGCGGTGTTCAGGCTCAGGGGGCTGTGATCACGTTTTCAGACACGGCAACGCTGGTGCAGCCCATGTCGCCTTCGACCTTTTCGACACCTCAGACATTGAACTTCGGCGGCGAAACCAACTGGGAAGCGGCAATGCAACTGGCAGCGTCAGAGGCCGCCGCCGCCTCCAGCCCGGTCATCATCATCTTTATTACGGATGGCGTTCCCAACAAGTACATTGATGATGTATCCGGCAATGTGATCTCGACCAGCAATCCGGTCCTGGCAACCAATCAGGCGCTGCCGCATGTTTCGTCCATTTATGGCATGGGCGTGCCCATTTACGGTTATGGCGTGGGCAGCGTTCAGACCCACCTGAACGCGCTGCTCGGAACAAACGCGACCAGCGTGGGATTCGGCGGGTTGTCTTCGGCCATGCAAGCACTTGGCAAACGCACATGCAGCGATCTCTATTTGCATAAATCCATGAACCCGACCGTTATCAACTATTTCAACAATCCGGGTCCGAAACAGACCACGGTCACGCTTTCCCTCCAAAACACCAGCGGCGCGATCGGCAATGTCACGGTCAAGGATGTATTGCCGCCGGAGCTGGCGAACCCGACCAACTTCAACGTGCCAGGATCCGATACGGCCAGCGAAGGCCCCCTTGGGACAGTGGTCTGGAACGTCGCGAACCTCGCGCCCGGTACCACCCGGACAATGTCGTTTGACGTGGACATCCAGCCGGATCCCGACCTTGACCTCGGGTGCAGTTACACCATCGTCCGGAACTGGGCGCAGGTCACGGCGACATCAGACCCGGTCCATTCCACACCCGACAGCTTTGCCGATCCCATGACCGGACCGGTGGAGGAACACGACGAAAGCCAGGCTTTCGTACTGCTCAAGGATTGTGAGAACATCTATAACCCCACGCCGTATCTGAGAGTATCCAAAACCTCGATCGAAGGGTGTTTGCCCGTCGGACAAGGCGACAGTGGCGTTGTCACCAGCGCCTGCACATTCACTGTTACCGTGCAGGCGGTCGGCAATTTCTCCGGGCCGGTCACATTCGGAGATTCCGTCTTTGACGATCCGCCGGGGGCACCCGTGACCGTGGGGGCGTCGGTTTCAAACGTCTCCTCCCCGCCAACACCATCCACCCAGGGGCCGTATTGTTTTGAGGGCTTTACTTCGTTGCAATCGGCGTGTTCGCAAAACCTGGTTCTCAACAGCGGTCAAAGCATTTCGTTCGACGTGACGCTGGTTGCTCCTCCGGACCTCGCTCCGGGGAATTATCTGAACTGTTTCGTGGCAAAACCCGGCCCGCCGGTGAGCGCTCAAAACCTCGGTTTTTCGTCCTATTACGGCACCGCCAATCAAAGCACATCCGCCGCACAGGGGTATTGCGGCAAGTTCTCGGTCGCGGAACCTTCGCTTAGGACAACAGACAAGAACGGACCGGACCTGAAAATCGAGAAGATCCCGCCTGCAAGCTGCAAGGCAGGCAGGACCTGCCGGTTTACCGTTGTCGTTTCAAATGTCGGCGATGCGCCCTATCACGGCCCCGCATTCGTTGCCGACACCACCGCAACAAGAGGTGTGAAACTTGCCCACGGCGCCAATGATCACGGCTGGAAATGCACCCAAAAGGGCAAAGGCATCGCAAATTGCTTTCATCCGGCCTTGTCGCTTGAACCCGGACAGTCCAGCACCTTCAGCCTGCCGCTACGGCTGCCGTCGAGCTTGCGCCAAAACAGCCTTTACGAAAACTGCACCACCTTGAGCGACGGGCTGGATTTCGGTTCCCGGCAGCCAGTCCTTTTTGCGCAAATCATGCTGAGGGCCCTTGGGTACGAACCCGGTCCGGCCGACGGACTCTTGGGCCGCAACACAAGGGCGGCGCTGAAAGCGTTCGAAAAAGACAACAACGTGGCGGTCGACATTGCTGTGGGCGGCGATCTGCGCGGTTTGCTGAAGCTCGGCACAGGTCGCGACCAGAACCCCGGCAACGACCGAAGCTGTGCGCGCGTGAAGGTCACCAGGGTCATCGGGAAAAAACCGACCGCAACGCCAAGGGCAAAACCCACAAGCCCGGTCGCAAAACCGCCGACTTGCACGTATCCAAGTGTCTATAGTCCAAAACTCGGACGTTGCATTAATGTTCTGAAACTTGTCCCAATACTCAAGAAACGATAGTCATCCGGTGAGGTTCCCCCTGCCGGGTTTCGGAATAGATTGCGGTCAAGGCAAATGGATGGAGACCCGCAACCGGGCCGGGACCATATCAAGCCGTTCGGTGCGATCTTCGCCACCTCTCGGTGATTGTTTCGCATTCACCTGCCGGTCAGGGAATCCGCACCTTGTCACCACAGCCACAGGGGCAAAGGTCGCTGTCAGGCTCGGTGACCGTCTCACCCCATCACAAGTCGGGACTGAACACCTAGTGG
>CAYXNM010000156.1:0-5805 GCA_964466385.1 uncultured Rhodobacter sp.
GGCACGACGTCAGGCGCTTTTGCAACGGCGCAATGCGTTGATATCATTGATATTTGACACAAGGACAACACTCGCGACAACAACGCGCCACAAAGCACCCACCCAGGCAGGCGCTGCCCTCATCGCTGCTCTGTTAAGTTACGAGGAACACGGTTTATCAAATCAATTGCGCTTGAAACCGGGTATCCACAAGTCAGTGATTGGCCGGGTTGGTATTATCGGCCTTTTCGCGGTTTCGCACGCCGTGTTGGCGTGGCGTTCGCGGGGTCTTCGGGCCACGGGTGTTTGGGATAACGTCCGCGCATGTCCTTGCGCACGTCCAGATAGGAACTGCGCCAGAAACCCGGCAGGTCTTTGGTCGTCTGAACGGGTCGGCGTGCGGGTGACAGCAACTCGATCAATAGCGGTGTCCGCGCTGGCCCCACGCGGGGATGCGTTTTCAATCCGAACAGTTCTTGCAACCTGACGGAAATCTTTGGCTCACCGCTGTCATAGTCAATCAAGAGGCGCGTGCCGGTCGGTGCTTTGATCGCCTCAGGCGCCAACCTGCGCAGCGCGTTCAACGCGTCGGCATCGAGTGCTGACGACAAAGCGGCCCGGTAATCCAGTGTTTTCAATCCGGCAAGATCCCGGCAATTTCCCAGGAACGGCATCAGCCAGTTTTCAAGATCACGCGTCAAACCCTCCGGTGAAAAATCCGGCATGGACATGCCGCCGGCGCGCAGCCATTCCACGCGCGCAATCAAAGCACGTTCCGAACGGGGCAGAGGCAGCGCATCCAGCCCCGCCGTGCGGATGCCGGCAAGCATCGCGACCGCGATCTTGTGCGCCGGGCAGTTTTTCCACGTGGTTTCTTTCAGGACCAGCGCGCCAAGGGTTTCCTGTCTGAGCGCAAGGACTTTGCCGTCCTTTGGGGACCAAACGCAACTGTCGCGGTTTTCGATCCGGTCCCGGAGGACCGAGCGAACGGTTTCTTCATCGGTTCTTACCGCCAGGCGCACGCGCGCGTCATTGCGGGCGCCGTCCAGATCGCACGCCACCACAAACGGGGCCAGACCCATGGGGTCGCCCTCTCTGATGACCGCGCCGTTGCCGCCGCTCAAAAGGTAACGCGCCGAATCCCCGGTCCGGCGCATCCCAACCCTGTCCGGATAAGCCAGCGCCAGCAGCGCGCCGGGCGTGTGCGGCTTGCCCGTGACGCGGGTCGCTTTTCGTTTCAGGCGTCCGGCCTCGGCGCGGACGCGCGCAAGCGCGGCGTGATGGATGTCGTAAGGGTGGTTCTTTTCGAACGCAGACGGGTTCCGGAGCGCGTCGATGCGCAGCGTCAGATCGCTTGGCGCGGGGTGTTTCAGAATGTCCCTCTCGCCCAGCAATGCCGCGATTTCCCCGGCATCCGGCCCACCTTTCAGAACCATGTGGCCCAATCGCGGATGAAGCGGCATTTTGGCCATCTGCCGCCCGTGGCCGGTGATCGCGCCTGCCGCGTCCAATGCGCCGAGCGACCGCAGGAGCGCCTTTGCGTTTGTGGCCCGGCCGGGATTGGGGGCCTCAAAAAACGGCAGATCCGAAGGGTCGCGGACCCCCCACAAGGCCGTTTCCAGAATCAGAGGGGCAAGATCGGCCGTCTGAATTTCCGCTGGCGGAAAGGGCGCAAGACCGCCTTCTTCGCCGCGCGTCCAGAACCGGTAGCAAACACCGGGGGCGACACGTCCGGCGCGCCCGCGGCGCTGGTCGGCCTCGGCCCTTGTCACGCGCGTGGTCACCAGCCGCGACATGCCGTTCCCCGGGTCAAACGCCGCGCGTCGCGCACGGCCGCCATCCACCACCACGCGAATATCCTCGATCGTCAGTGAGGTTTCCGCGATCGAAGTTGCCAGCACGATCTTGCGCCCCGTGCCAAGCGGCGCAAGCGCGCGTGTTTGCGTCTTGTAGTCGAGCATTCCGTAAAGCGGAAAGATTTTTTCAGCGTCGGTCAGGCGACGGGAAAGAAGCGATTCAAGCGATCTGATTTCTCGCTCGCCCGGCAGAAAAACCAGCAAACCGCCTGTGGTTTCGTTGACCGCCTTTTCCACCAAATCGGCCATCGCGGTGTGGTAAGGAAGGGTTTTGCGGCCCGGCAGGTCTTTCCACGGTCGATCGAGCCACCGGGTTTCAACCGCAAAGCTCCGGCCCTCTGACGTGATCAGGGGGGCATTCCCCAAGAGCGTGGAAACCGGCCCGCCGTGAAGCGTTGCGGACATGACGACCAACATCAGATCCTCGCGCAGCGCCGCGCGGATTTCCAGTGCCAGCGCCAGCCCCAGATCCGCCTGAAGCGATCGTTCATGGAATTCGTCAAACACGATCGCGTCAATCCCCGGCAAGTCCGGTTGCGACTGGATCATACGGGTCAGGATACCCTCGGTGACGACCTCGATCCGGGTTGATGGCGACGTTCTGGTTTCGCCGCGAATGCGGTATCCGACGGTTTCCCCAACCTTTTCCCGCAGGGACCGGGCCATTCGCTCGGCCGCCGCCCGGGTTGCCAGACGTCGCGGTTCCAGCACAAGAATGCGACCTTTCAGCAGGCCGGATTGCAGGATTGCCAGGGGAACGCGCGTGGTCTTGCCCGCACCCGGAGGCGCCTGCAGGACCGCGTGGCGCGTGTTTCTCAACGCGTTCAGCAGATCGGGCAGAACCTCGTCGATTGGCAAAGGCGGTTTGAGCGCGCTTTCCTGGTTTCCTGTCGTCATGGGGCAAAGCGATAACATTTCCTGCGCCCGTGACAACCTTGGCTTTGGTCTGCGCCCTAGACAAATCGGGCCCATTGACGTCAAAAGACGGGACCGAACACGCAAAGAGGGTCGCAGGACATGCCGACAGCGGATGACAGCCTAGCCCAGAGGATCGTGCGCCACGAACGGCGCGCGCTTGCCCGTGCGATCACGCTGGCCGAAAGTACGCGCAGCGATCATCGTGAACGGACGGTGGAGTTGCTTGCCGAACTGCGTGATCTCACGACCCACCAGGCGATTCGCATTGGCCTTTCGGGAACGCCCGGTGTCGGGAAATCCACCTTCACCGAAGCTTTTGGAATGATGCTGATCGGGCAGGGGCTGAGGGTCGCGGTTCTGGCAGTCGATCCGTCGTCCAGCCGGAACGGAGGCTCGATCCTGGGCGACAAAACCCGGATGGAAAACCTGTCGCGCCAGAAAAACGCGTTTATCCGGCCCTCGCCAAATCAATTGACGCTGGGTGGAATTGCCCGCCGCTCGCGCGAGGCGGTCGCGCTTTGCGAAGCGGCCGGGTACGATCTGGTGCTGATCGAAACCGTCGGGGTCGGGCAATCCGAAACGATGGTTGCGGACATCTCGGATATATTCCTGTTGCTGCTGGCCCCTGCGGGAGGGGATGAATTGCAGGGGGTCAAACGCGGGATCATGGAAATCGCCGATCTGATCCTGGTCAACAAGGCCGACGGAGATCTGAAACCGGCGGCCATTCGCACCTGCGCTGACTATGCCGGCGCGCTGCGCCTGATGCGAAAGCGCCCGACTGATCCTGACGGGTTTCCCCGGGCGCGGCTCGTTTCGGCGCTAAATGGCGAAGGGTTGGGCGATGCATGGCTGGAGATAAAGGAATTGATCGGCTGGCGGCAAAGCCACGGTATTTGGTCCGGAAGACGCGCAGAGCAGGCCCGGACATGGTTTGACGAGGAACTGAAACAGGGTGTTCTGGCGCAACTTGAACGCGACGACAGCATCGCCGAGCTTCGCGAAAACCTCCGCCAGCGGGTTGCCAAGGGTCTGGAAAGCCCCGATCAGGCCGCCAGGAAAGTCCTTGGGGCGCTGGCGCGCAACGAACGCCCCTGACGGGCAAAGATTTCCCGCAACGGCCCTTGACGGGCGGGGCCTCGCGGCCTAAAGAAGCGCTTCGAATTTCCAAGGTGTTGCGTCACTGCGAACACCTGCCCGAAAGCAAGGATCCGAGATATGTCCCGCCGTTGTGAACTGACTGGAAAAGGCGTGATGGTTGGCAACAATGTCAGCCACGCAAACAACAAGACCAAGCGCCGGTTTCTGCCAAACCTGAACGACGTGACGCTCGCGTCCGAATCGCTGGGCCGGTCCTTCAAATTCCGCGTTTCGGCTGCAGCACTTCGTTCCGTCGATCACCGCGGCGGTCTTGACGCCTTTCTTGCCAAGGCACGCGACAGCGAACTTTCGGACCGGGCGCTGAAGGTCAAGAAAGAGATCGCGAAAACCGCGGCGGCCTGATCATATTGGCCGCAAACGGTCAACGGACAGCCCGCGCCACGGTCTCGCCCGGATCCGTGAACCACATGCGCGCCGACCGTGGGCTGGGGCCGATTGCGTCTTAGCCATGTCAAATTGTGGTCATGGTGATGTGGTTCAGCTCAAACGCGAATCGCATTAGGGTCGCGTGGTGATCATTGTTCGACAAATACTCATCCTGTGCCTCGGCCTGTCCGTGGGTCTGGCGGTTTTGTCCGCACCCCTGGTGGTCCCGAAGATCGCCGCTGCGTCGGGGATCGTGAACTGTTCGGCCAGGGGTTTGCGGACGATCCCACCGGTCGCCGAAGGCAACCCGGTCAGCGCAACACCCCCGCATCACGTCTGTTTTGCCTGTTGCCTGTTGTTCACCCGGATTTCCGTTTCCCCCGTGCGGGTGGGCGATCTCTGGCGGACGGGCCGGAGCGTCGTCTTCCCTGCCTCGGGGTTCATCAAAGCGGATTTCGCGCCTGCGCGCCTGCGCATTCGTGCCCCACCTGAAGGTTTGGTTCTTATCAGCTAAACCACACATCAGACATCGACAGGAATGAAAATGACGATACTTTCCACCCTTTTGCGCGCCACGGCACTTGGCGTGTTCTTCACCATTCTTTCCACGCAAGGCGCGCTTGCGGGCGATATTGAAATCGTCCGGCCCTATGCGCGCACCAGCGGCGCCAACGCCAAGAGTGGCGCCATGTTCCTGTTGATCGTCAATCATGGCGCCAGCGCCGACCGGCTGCTTTCGGTCAGGACCGACGTGGCAAAAAAGGCCATGTTGCACACGAATATCGAGGACGAAAACGGCGTGATGAAAATGCGGCCTCTTCCTGACGGGATCGAGATACCGGCAGGCGCGGAACATCGCCTGAAACGTGGTGGAGATCACGTGATGCTGATGGGGATTGGCGATCCCCTTGCGGATGGCGACAGGCTGAGCGTGACACTGGTTTTCGAAAACGCAGGAGAGATCGCCATCAGCGTTCCCGTCGATCAGGCGCGAAAACCTGCGAGCGACTGACATCAGGGCGGCGCTGGATGTTTCCCTGTTTGGTTTAGTGGTCTACGCCCCAGAGGGTTTCGGGGCAGATCGATCCTGTGCAGATCCCGGCCAGATCCTTGTGAACCGTGGCCGCCGTCAACCGTTGGAAGGGTCACAAACGTCTTCCGCCTCGGCACCAAAGGCCTTGTAGCGGGTCCAGAATACCTCGTGGCTGGGGCGGTCCGACTGGCGGATCACCTGCGCTTTGTGGGGGTCTTTGAAAAAGCTGGCCGCCAGTTTCTGATCTTTCCTTTTCAGCCGCTTGTCCGCCACCGTCTGAATACATCCGCACAGGACTTGCGTCGCACCCGCGCGACCCGCCTTGATGCAGGCGCGCCGGATCAGATCGCCAGCGGGCGCTGAAGACGGCACCAGGCTTAGCAAGACCAGCGAAAGAAGAAAGTTTTTCACAAACACGCACCTGCACAGCACCAACGTTCTTTTCACGCTACCACAGCGTGGATCGCAAAAACAGGGGGGAGTCCTCTTGTC
>CAYXNM010000157.1:0-5784 GCA_964466385.1 uncultured Rhodobacter sp.
CCCCCTTCAGGCCAACTCCGGTCTTACTGAGGTGCGTTTGGTGATGAACTGCCTTGCGGTTGCCGCGGCGCGCGCACCATCTTGCGGGTGGCCAGCAGCAGGTTGGTTTCGCTCGTGGCGATCCCGTCGAGCAGCCTGATCTGGCGCAGGATGCCGTCAAGCTCCTCCAGACTGTTCGCACTCAATTCCGCGACCAGATCCCATTTTCCGTTTGTCGTATGCAGCGCATCGACCGCCGCCATCGACGTCAGTTGACGAATGACGCGTTCGGTTCCGCGCCCCTCGATCGCGATCATCATCAAGCCGCGCACCGGGGCGTGCGCGGCATCCTCGCGCAGAACAACGGTGAATCCGACGATATCGCCGGAATTGCTCAATCCCTCGATATGCTTGCGGATGGTCGCGCGCGAGAGCTTCAGGTCGGATGCCAGCAACGACAACGATGCCCGGCCATTCTTGCGAAGTGCCGCGACGATTTGTTGATCTATACTATCCATAATGGATAGTCATAGCGTTCAAAACGGGAAAAGCCTATCTGTTATGCCCTCTTTTTCGAATATTGTTGACCGAAATGATTTGATAGCGTGCCGGAAAATTGAATGGATGGGCCGTCATGAAGAACTGCATTCTTGTGGGTGCACCGGTGGAAACAGGTGCCAGTCAGGCCGGGTGCCTGATGGGACCGGCGTCTTACCGGACGGCCGGGCTTGGGCCCCTGATCCAAAGCCTCGGGCACAAGGTCAGGGACTGGGGCGATGTGGCGCCGGTCATCGGAACCCTGCCAAAAGGCGCAATGCAAGGCGCCCGCAACCCCGAAGCGATGATCGCATGGACCAGCGCCCTGACGCGGGTTGCCGAAGACGTCGCGCGGGAAGGGTTCCCGATCTTCATGGGGGGCGACCATTGCCTGGCGGCGGGAACCGTGTCCGGCGTTGCGAAACACGCAGCGGCAGAGGGTAAACCTCTTTTCGTGCTTTGGCTTGATGCGCACCCTGACATCCATTCGCCCGACACGACCGACAGCGGCAATCTGCACGGCGTGCCCGTGGCCTATTTCACCGGACTTGACGGGTTTGAACCCCATTTCCCAAAGCTGGCAGTGGCGGTTGCGCCCGAAAACATCTGCATGATGGGCATCCGCTCGGTTGATCCGGCGGAAAACAACCGCCTGGCGGACAGTGCGATTGACGTCTTTGACATGCGCGCGATCGACGAGAACGGCGTGGTTGCCCCGCTCGGTGCCTTCCTTGACCGCGTTCGTGCAGCGGGTGGTCATTTGCATGTCAGCCTCGATGTTGATTTTCTGGACCCTGGTATCGCCCCCGCCGTGGGAACCACCGTTCCCGGTGGGGCAACGTTCCGCGAAGCGCACCTGATCATGGAAATGCTGTGTGACAGCGATCTTGTAACTTCGCTTGATCTGGTGGAACTCAACCCATTTCTGGATGAGCGCGGGCGGACCGCGCAATTGATGGTCGATCTGACGGCCAGCTTGCTGGGCCGCAAGGTGCTCGACCGTCCGACACGGAGGTTCTGACTTGGCACTTTCCCCTTCCAGACTGGCGATGGTGCCGTTCGTCAGCGTCGATCGCATGATGAAAATGGTGAACCAGATCGGCATCGAAGATGTGCTGATCGGGCTGGCAGAGACCATCGAACAGGATTTTCGCCGCTGGGAGCTGTTCGACAAAACCCCCCGCATCGCGTCGCACTCCGCCGAGGGCGTGATCGAACTGATGCCCACGAGCGACGGCGAGGTTTACGGGTTCAAGTATGTAAACGGTCACCCCAAGAACACCCGCGAAGGCCTTCAGACCGTGACGGCGTTCGGCCTTCTGGCGGACGTCAGCAACGGATATCCGGTGTTGTTGTCGGAAATGACCATCCTGACGGCGCTGCGTACCGCCGCAATGTCCGCACTGGCCGCAAAATACCTGGCCCCGAAAAATGCTGCGGTCATGGGCATGATCGGGAACGGCGCACAGTGTGAATTTCAGGCGCTCGCGTTCAAGGCGGTCTGTGGCGTCAGGACCGTGCAGCTTTATGACATTGATCCGAAAGCAACGGAAAAAGCCGCGCGTAACCTTGCGGGAACGGGGTTGGAGGTGGTTGTCACCACGTCATCCGAAGAAGCCGTGACCGGTGCCGACATCATCACCACTTGTACCGCGGACAAGCAATATGCCACCATATTGACCGACAACATGATCGGCGCGGGCACCCATATCAACGCGATCGGCGGCGATTGCCCCGGAAAAACGGAATTGCACCGCGATATTCTGCTGCGGTCCGACATTTTCGTTGAATACCCCCCACAGACACGAATCGAAGGGGAGATTCAGCAACTGGATCCGGACCATGCGGTGACCGAGCTTTGGCAGGTGATGACCGGTGCGGCCACGGGGCGAACCGACCAGCGGCAGATCACGCTCTTTGACAGTGTCGGGTTCGCGATCGAGGATTTCTCGGCCCTGCGTTATGTCCGCGATCAGCTTCGGAAAACCGGTCAGTTTGATGACCTTGACATGCTGGCCGACCCGGATGATCCGCGTGATCTGTTCGGAATGGTCAGGCGTGCGGACGCGGCAAAATGAAAGCCCGGTCAAACAAAACCGAATTGGCGCTTGCACTTGGAGAGATTCTGCAACAGGCTGGCCGGGGTCCGCTGCACCTGCTGGCGGCCGGGCCGAAGGATGCTATGAACCCTGGAACAAAGGCGGCCTTGTGACCGAAAAACCGATCGCCCTCATCGCCGAGGATATTTACAAAAGCTTCGGCCAGCTCGAAGTCCTTAAAGGTATATCCGTTACGGCGAACGAAGGCGATGTGATCTCGATCATCGGGTCGTCCGGGTCCGGCAAATCCACGTTTCTGCGCTGCATCAATTTTCTCGAAACGCCCGACAGGGGCCGCATCGTTCTGGATGGCGAGGAAGTCGTCGTCCGCCAGGACCGCAAGGGCCGGTTGCTGGGGGCGGATGCCAAGCAGATCCAGCGATTGCGCATGCAGCTTGGGTTTGTTTTCCAAAGCTTCAATCTGTGGTCTCACATGACCGTTTTGCAAAACGTGATGGAAGGCCCGGTGCAGGTCCTGAACCGCGACAAGGCCGAGGTTGAGGCCGAAGCGCATGAGGTTTTGAAACAGGTCGGCATTGCCGACAAGCACGGGTCATATCCCAATCAATTGTCGGGGGGCCAGCAACAGCGCGTGGCGATTGCCCGTGCACTGGCCATGCACCCCAAGGTTTTGCTGTTTGACGAGCCGACCTCGGCCCTTGACCCGGAACTGGTGGGCGAGGTTTTGCGCGTCATGCGCCAACTGGCCGATCAGGGCCGCACGATGATTGTTGTCACCCACGAAATGGGCTTCGCGCGCGAGGTCAGCTCGAAAACCATATTCCTGCATCAAGGCCGTGTCGAAGAGGAAGGCGCGCCCAAAGATGTTTTTGGAAATCCGAAATCAGAGCGTTGCCGTGCCTTTCTGGCCAGCACGTTGTGACCAACCAATAACCAGAACTTGAAAGGGAGAAGATCATGAAAACTCTGGTAAAGATCGCAAGTGCCGCCGTGCTTGCAACAGCGTTTGCGACGACAGCTTTGTCGGCGAAAACGATCCGTATGGGGACCGAGGGCGCTTACCCTCCGTACAACTTCGTCAATGATAATGGCGAGGTCGATGGCTTCGAACGTGAACTGGGTGACGAACTGTGTAAACGCGCCAGCCTTGACTGTACATGGGTTACGAACGAATGGGATTCGATCATTCCCAACCTCGTATCCGGCAACTACGATACCATCATCGCCGGCATGTCGATCACGGATGAGCGGGATCAGGTTATTGATTTCACACAAGAATACTTCCCACCCGACCCCTCGCAATACATGGGTCTGGCTGGCGCAGAAATTGGCGCAGGCAGCGTGATTGCCGCACAAACGGCGACCATTCAGGCGGCCTATGTCGCCTCGACCGGTGCAACGCTGGTTGAATTCGCGACGGCTGACGAAACCGTTGCTGCGGTGAAATCAGGCGAAGCGGATGCCGTATTGGCAGATGCAGCCTACCTGAAAGATTTCGTTGACGCGTCAAACGGCGAACTGGCCTTTGTCAGTGAACCCGTCGCGATCGGTGGCGGTGTCGGCATGGGCGTTCGCGAATCCGATGGCGAGCTGAAAGGCAAGATGGATGCGGCCATTGCGTCGATGAAAGCCGACGGTTCGCTGAGCGCGTTGATCGCCAAGTGGTTTGACGGCCGCGTCGTCAACTATTGATCCACTGGATATTGGCCGGGCCCATCATCGGGCCCGGTCATTTTTGGAAATGACATATGTTTGAGTATTGCGCCGATCCCTCGACCCTCGCTGGTTTTCAGTGGTGGTCCTGTTTTCTGACGACACCCAAACAATTCGGATTTTACCAAAGCTTCGGCACGGTGATGCTGCTGCTGGTGATGACCGTGCCGTTCATTCTGTTGCTTGGGTTTTCGGGCGCTTTGGCGCGCCGGTCGCGGTTCCTGCCGGTCCGGCCGATCGGCTTCGTCTATACAATGATGGTGCGGGGTATTCCTGACATCATCTTTTTCCTTTTCGCGCTGATCGCACTGGATCAGGGCATCGAATATCTTCGCCACATCGTCCTGTGTCCCGACTGGACAGATCCGATCCGGCAGGGCAACGATTTCGTTGTTTGTCCGCAGGCAAAAATGCCTCTGAACAGCGATCCCCAATGGATGCACGAGATTTATGGTTTCGCGCTGGCGGTTTTTGGCTTTTCGATCGTGTTCGGGGCCTTCGCAGCCAACACAATCTATGGCGCCATGCGCGCGGTTCCGCACGCGCAGCTTGAAACCGGCGCGGCGTATGGCATGTCCGAGCGGCAGATTTTTCGCCGGATTCTCTTGCCGCAAATGTGGGTTTATGCGCTGCCGGGATTGTCCAACCTCTGGATGATCCTGATCAAGGCAACCCCGCTTTTGTTCCTGCTGGGGGTCGAGGATATCGTCTACTGGGCACGAGAGCTTGGCGGCACCAAGACCGCGCGATTCACCTATCCGCACGGCGACTGGCGGCTGGGGTATTTCCTGGTGCTGCTGGTGTTTTATCTGGCGCTTACATGGCTGAGCGAGCGGTTCTTTGAACGCCTGCAGAAACGTGTGTCCCGCGGACAGGCCATAGCGGGGGCCGCCGCATGAGTTGTGCTGAGACTTTTTTTGACTATGCCCTGCGCTCGGTCGGCGTTGGTGCGCGGTTGTTGCCAAAGGCCGATATCACGCTTTGCGAACAATTCGTTCTGATCGGCTCGGGCCTTGTCTGGAACGTTTATTTTGCCTTGCTCGCAACAGCGGGCGGTTTTTTCTTTGCGACCGCCGTGGCAGTTGCGCGTGCCAGTGATAATTGGATGATCTCGCGCCCGGCGCGGTTATTTATCTTTGTCATTCGCGGCTCACCCCTGTTTATCCAGTTTTTCATTGCTTATGAAAGTTTCGTTCTGATCCCCAAACTCGGGTTTGATCTGCATTTGGGGTTTGCGGACATCACGGTTGAAACCCGCTGGCTGACCAAGGCGTGGCTGGGCGCGTTAATCGTTTTATTCCTGAATACCTCGGCCTATTCGGCCCAGATATTTTATGGCGCCTTGATGTCGGTTCCAAAGGGCGACATCGAGGCCGCGGATTCGCTTGGGATGTCAGGATTCCGCAAGTTTCGGCGCGTGGTCTTCCCCTCGATGCTGCGGTTGGCCTGGCCGTCCTACACGAACGAGGCGATCTTTATGTTTCACGCAACCGCG
>CAYXNM010000158.1:0-5765 GCA_964466385.1 uncultured Rhodobacter sp.
GCCGTCAGGGATTGGGAACGGCCATGTACGCCGCTTTTGGGATTTGGACGAGGCCGCGCAGGCGCAACGCGGCTCGGTCGGGTATTGAAAGGGCGGAAATGGCTGCGCTGACAGCGTTCGCCACCACTGCGCCGGAAATGGTCTTGCCCGTGATATAGGGCAGGCCGGGCGAGGGGGCTGTCCAGTCAAGAATACGCAAACCAAGCGAGAAATCGTTGTAGCGTTTCACCAGATCCCATGTCAGCGCATCAAGGGCCGCAATATCCGCGCGCCCCTCGGCCACCGCGCGCGCCGAGGCCGCATGCCCCCCCGTTTCAAGCGTCTTGGAAAACTGGAACCCATTTTTTGCCGCATGGCATTGCGCCGCCGCCCAGCCCGATTGGGAAAGGGTTTCGTTATAGGCAAAGACGGTCTCGGCAAAATCCGCCAATGCGTAGCGCGGATCGCGCGCGCGGACGACGAAACCGCTGCGATAATAACCGGGCGCGCAGCCTTTCAGGTCATAATCCGGCGTTCCCACAAGGGTCACGCGGTCACAAAGGTCCAGACGATAGGGACGCCCGCAGGTTTGGGAAAAGACAAGATCGTTCGCGCCCCAGGTTTCGCCAAATGGGGTGCCCCGTTCAAGGTCATCGGGCGCGTCAATTCCGCTTTGACGCAGCCGGTTGCGGATCTCGTGCCAGAAACGTGTGGTTGCCGCCCGTGTCTGCGGGCGCTCGTACATGCCAAGGCTGGCGATCACGGGTGCCGCGCCCTGACGGCCTGACGCGCCAGCGCACTGTCGCGGTCATTGACACCAAGCAAACTGACCACCAGCCGCATCAGCGCGTTTTCGTCGTCATCCCGCCGTCCATCCGCCAGAACGACCCGCCAGAGGCATTCCACGACACTGGCGCGTTCCTCGTAACTGACGGCGGATTTGATGGCGCGGGTAAACCGAACGGTGTCGGGGGCTTCGGCTTCGACCTCCTCCGCTTCTTGGCGCAGTTTTTCCGCCTCACTTGCGCCAAGTGCGTATCGCCCGGCCAGAATGATCCCGATTTCAGTTGTTTCCGTCGCGTCATAACTGCCGTCGGTACGGGCAATTCTGACCATGAGGGCCGCCAGTGCCAGACGCGCGTCGGCGTCATTCAGCGGTTCGGGTGCTGCTGCGGACAGTTTCTTGAGGATCGTGAACATGGGATGACTCTAGTGACGGGTCCGGGGGATTTCCAGTCCTTGCCGGCAAGTCGTGAAATGGAAGTTGTCCGCGCGACTCTGACCGGACAAACGACGTGGCGTCAGACCAATCGCGACTGATCGACCGCCGCGCGCACGAAATCGGCGAACAGGGGATGGGGCTCGAACGGTTTGGATTTCAGTTCGGGGTGAAACTGAACGCCGATGTACCACGGATGGTCCGTGACCTCGACAATCTCGGGCAGCTTGCCGTCCGGTGACATTCCGGAAAAGACCAGACCGTGCTTTTCCAGCGGTTCGCGATACCCCAGATCGACTTCATAGCGGTGCCGGTGCCGTTCCGAGATCGCGTTGGTGCCGTAGATGCCGGCGACCTGGCTCTTTTCCGCAAGAACGGCGTTATAGGCCCCCAGACGCATCGTACCGCCCTTGTCATCCCCGGCCTCGCGCTGGATGGTCCGGTTCCCTTCGACCCATTCTTTCAGGTGGTAAACCACGGGTGTGAAGCGTTTTTTCCCGGCTTCATGGTCAAACTCCTCCGATCCCGCGTCCTTGATTTTGGCCAGATTGCGCACCGCCTCGATCACCGCCAGCTGCATGCCAAGGCAGATGCCGAAATAGGGAATGTTGCGTTCGCGCGCGAATTGCGCGGCTTTGACCATGCCTTCGGTGCCCCGTTCGCCAAAGCCGCCTGGCACCAGAATGGCGTTGTAGCGTTCAAGATAGGGGGCCGGGTCTTCGCGTTCGAAAATCTCGCTGTCGATCCATTCCGATTTCACCTTGACCCGGTTTTGCATGCCCCCGTGGGTCAACGCTTCGGCAATCGATTTGTAAGCGTCTTCAAGTTGGGTGTATTTGCCGACGATGGCGATGCGGACCTCGCCCTCGGGGTGGTAGACCCGATCGGCAACGTCCTTCCACCTTTCAAGCTTGGGTCGGGGTGCCGGTGCGATCCCGAAGGCGTCCAGCACGGCGCGGTCCAGTCCGACCTGGTGGTAGGCCAGCGGGGCCTCGTAGATCGATTTCAGGTCGCGCGCCTCGATCACGGACTCCGCGCGTACATTGCAAAAGAGCGCAAGCTTGTCGCGTTCCTTTTTGGGAATATGGTGTTCGGACCGGCACAACAGGATATCCGGCGCCAACCCGATCGAGCGCAGTTCCTTGACGGAATGCTGTGTTGGTTTGGTCTTGAGTTCGCCTGAGGCCGCCACGAAGGGCAGCAGCGTCAGATGCACGAATATGCACTGGTTTCGCGGCCTTTCCTGCCCGAATTGACGGATCGCCTCGAAAAACGGAAGGCCTTCAATGTCGCCGACCGTCCCGCCGATTTCGCACAGCATGAAATCGGTTTCATCCTCGCCAATGCTTATGAAATCCTTGATTTCATTGGTCACATGGGGAATGACCTGAATGGTTTTGCCCAGATAATCCCCGCGCCGCTCCTTTTCCAGAACACTGGAATATATGCGCCCCGACGAGACGCTGTCGGTTTTTCGCGCCGCAACGCCCGTGAAGCGCTCGTAATGCCCCAGATCAAGATCGGTCTCAGCCCCATCGTCGGTGACGAAAACCTCGCCATGTTCAAAGGGGCTCATCGTGCCGGGATCGACGTTGAGATAAGGGTCGAGCTTGCGCAGTCTCACCGTATAGCCGCGCGCCTGCAACAAGGCTCCAAGCGCCGCCGAGGCAAGCCCTTTTCCAAGCGAGGACACAACCCCGCCGGTGATAAAGATAAAACGCGCCATTCGCTACGGAAACCCCCGTGAAATCAACAGTTTATACGTGAAAATCGCCTGGATTTTCCCGTATATCACGGGATTTGAGATATATTAGATTCGCACGCCGATAGCAAGGTCGCTCCCGCAATATCCTGTAGAAATTCGCGATCAAACGACAAGCGGTTGTAGAGCTGTGCTTATTCCGTCGCCTTGGGTGGCGTTGCCGGTGCATCTGCAGGAGTGGGGGGCAGCAAATCGGTGCCCAGGGGCGTTGTCGCCGGTTCCGCAGGCTGCGAAGTCTGGGTTCCCAGCCGCTCGATAACCGAGTCTCCGGCCGCGTTTCTGGCCGCCAGGATCGTCAGCGTGATCGAGGTCGCGATGAAAGCCGCCGCGATGAACCAGGTTATGCGCGCAAGTGCCGTGGCCGCGGCGCGTCCCGACATCGCTCCGCCTCCGCCTCCCATGCCAAGACCTCCCCCTTCTGATCTTTGCAAGAGCACGATGCCGATCAGGCACAGCGCCAGTATCAGATGGATGATCAGAATGATGTTTCCCATGGGTATGTCTCAAAGCAGCGCCGGATTTCGCCACGCTGCCTAGCGCAACGCTGCGTGATTGTCGATGGTCTATTTAGGACCGTCAGCGAGCGTTTTCAACCGCTCAATCGCCCAGATCATCCATGTCCGACTGCCCGGTGATCGCGCGGCGAACGTGGCTCCAGGACAGGCCGATCCCAAGAAGGAAAGAAAGCCCGATAAGTGTGATCCAGACCTTGATATCGGGGCTGGCGAGCGACACGAAACCCTGGTCCAGAAGCACCCAGACAGATGCGGCCACGATGGCGGCAACCAACCCCATGCCGATCAGCCCGATCGAGCGCAGCGTGGCGCGCAGGTAGATGATGTACCCCGTCAGCAGCAAGAGCCCGCCCAGAACCACCATGGGTGTTTCGGCACTGAAGTTTTCGCGCGACCAGAGCCAGTAATTCCAGCGCGTGGGGTTATAACTTGCGGTCAAAAGGCCGAACGCAAGGATCCAGCGCGCGAGAAATCCGGACATGTCAAAAAACCTGTCTGTTTGAATGTTGCCGGTTTACTGTCAGAACACCCGTCATCTGTCCAGCCCCATGTCGATTTAACGGTTTTCGCGCCGCGCGCCAGTCGCTATAGAAACCCTCGGATTTCCCGGTGGATCGGAAGGGTCGCAAGTCAAATGGCGAATGTAGTGGTGGTCGGCGCGCAATGGGGCGACGAGGGCAAGGGCAAGATCGTCGACTGGCTCAGCCAGCGTGCCGATGTCATTGTGCGATTTCAGGGTGGTCACAATGCCGGTCACACGCTGGTCATCGATGGCAAGGTCTACAAGTTGTCGCTGCTGCCGTCGGGGATCGTGCGAAAGGGCAAGCTCTCGGTGATTGGCAACGGTGTTGTGCTGGACCCCTGGCACCTGGTTCAGGAAATCGCCAAACTTGGGCGGGATGGCGTCGACATCACGCCGGAAAACCTGATGATCGCCGAAAACGCGCCCCTGATCCTGCCGGTGCATGGAGAACTTGACCGGGCGCGTGAAAACCAGAACGCGGTCGCCAGAATCGGGACGACCGGCCGCGGCATTGGTCCGGCCTACGAGGACAAGGTCGGCCGCCGCGCCATCCGAGTGGCCGATCTGGCCGACCGGGCGACGCTTGAATTGCGCGTGGATCGCTTGCTGGTTCATCATGACGCGCTGCGGCGTGGTCTGGGCCTGCCCGAGGTGGACCGCGAGGCGCTCCTGAAAGGCCTTCACGACATCGCGCCGCAAATCCTGCCTTATGCGGCGCCGGTCTGGAAAGTGCTGAACGAGCAGCGAAAATCCGGGAAACGGATATTGTTCGAAGGGGCGCAGGGTGCGCTTTTGGATATCGATTTCGGCACGTATCCGTTTGTCACGTCCTCCAACGTTATCGCCGGGCAGGCCGCGACCGGCAGCGGGACCGGGCCGGGATCGATCGATTTCGTTCTGGGGATCGTCAAGGCCTATACCACGCGCGTGGGCGAAGGCCCCTTCACGGCCGAGCTTCACGACGCCGACGGACAGCGGTTGGGTGACAGGGGGCATGAATTCGGAACCGTGACCGGGCGGCAGCGGCGCTGCGGCTGGTTCGATGCGGTTCTGGTGCGTCAGTCCTGCGCGACCTCCGGGGTCAATGGCATTGCTTTCACCAAGCTTGACGTGCTGGACGGGTTTGACACGCTGAAGATCTGCGTGGCCTATGAACTGGATGGAAAGCGCCTTGACCATCTGCCGATTGCGGCGGACCAGCAGGCGCGGTGCACACCGGTCTATGAAACGCTGAAAGGGTGGTCGGAATCCACCGAAGGCGCGCGCAGCTGGGCCGATCTGCCGGGCGAGGCGATCAAATATGTCCGCCGGGTCGAGGAACTGATCGGTTGCCCGGTTGCCTTGCTGTCAACCTCGCCCGAGCGCGAGGATACCATCCTTGTCACCGACCCTTTTGCCGACTGATGGCGCTTGGATACAAAACCCGCCGGCGGCTTTCGCTGTTGGTGTTGTTCGTGGGGCTGCCCGTTTACCTGGTGCTGGCGCTCAATGTTGCGGCGTTGGTCGGCAGGTCGTCGGCACTTGTTGAATTCGGGCTTTATGTCGTTCTGGGCACGGTCTGGATCTTGCCGCTTCGCTTCATTTTTCTGGGAGTCGGCAAGGAAGACCCCAAGGCGGACCAGAAAACGACTGAGGGAACACAACGGCGCGAATGATTGACCCTGCGAATTGCGTGTGCGCAGGGCTGCTTCCGGCGTAAAAGGGGCGTTGTGATTTGCCTCGGGCCGGTTAACAGGCGCTGAAAGCGCCCCGGCCCTGCGCCTGCCC
>CAYXNM010000159.1:0-5725 GCA_964466385.1 uncultured Rhodobacter sp.
GGGTTTGAGCCGGATTGCAGGCAATCCGGGGTGCAAAGGGCATCAATGATGCGAGTTTAGGAGTAAGGAGGGTCAGGGCGCGTCGACCACCCCCGCCCGCGCCCAGCTTGGACGCGCCTTCATGGCGGCCAGATAAGCGTTCACACCAGGATGGGTCGCACGCGGCCACCAGTTTTCAAAGCCGTGCATGCGAAACCGCGCCAGGGCGGCCGTTGCAAACGTGTCCGCCAGCGAATAGCTGTCGGCTGCCACGAACTTCGTGCGCAAGAGGGCCGCCTCGATCGCGTCCACGACGTGGCGCGCCGCCCCCAGATGAACGGCAACCTTGGTTTCGCTTTTCAAAATCGCCTGCATTCGGACATTGCCGTCGATCCGGCCTTGCAACAGCGCCGCGTGTGCGGGCCTGTCGCGCAACATCTCGCGGAGGAATTCGCCACGTGCAATGATGGTTGCCGATGTGCGGTTGTCGTCGAGATGGCCGGAATAGAGCAGAACCCCATAATGCAGCCCCATGATTTCGCGCATCATACGGTCCATCGTTTCGGCATTGGACGGTGTCAGCGACGGCCCTTCAAACTGTTGATCGACGCATTTGACGATACGCAGTGTGTCACAGATCACCCTGTCCCCAACGCGCAATGTCGGCACGACCGACTTTGGATTGAGCGCGACATACCAGGGTTCAAACTGCTCATGTGCGCGCATGATATCAATGGTTTGCCGCGTATATGCGACACCTTTTTCCTCCAGCGCCAGCCGGGCCATCTGCGAGCAGATCGAACCGGGATAGTCATAAAGAAGAACGTCGGACATGCGGGAAAGTAACAAAACCGGCGCGGATTTGACAATGCCCGGCCCGTCCACGCGGTAAGCGAATTGTGAACTCTGGCTTTTTTTCGTTTCCGCTGGCGCGAATTGCGATTAGGCTGCTGCCTGTTTGGCAACACGAGGGGGAACAGACGATGGCGTTGCTTCAGGTTCAGGGGGTTCACCATATCACGCTCAACGGGGCGGACCGGCAGACGTCGATTGACTTTTGGCAAGGCATTCTGGGCATGCCTTTGGTGCTGGAGCAGCCAAACCTTGACGATACGTCGGTCAACCACCTTTATTTCGATCCCGGCGACAGCCGTCTGATCACCGTTTTCACCAACGAGGATCGCGCAAGGGATACGTCACCCAACCCCGGAACGCCCGGGAATGTGCACCATCTGGCGTTCACCGTGTCGCGCGTGGTTTTCAATCAGGCGGCAACCCGGCTGGACAAGGCAGGGATCGCCAATACCGGCAACCGCGACCGAGGCTTCATGGATTCGATCTATTTCCGCGAGCCTTTGGGGCAATTGGTGGAACTGGCCTGTTTCAAGTTCGAACCCCCGCGCGGGTTTACCCATACCGATGTCTTGATCCGTGCCCACAAACTGCGTGTGGCCGCGGGCGATCAGATCATCGCGGACGTTCACCTGGCGGACGCGATCGCGGAACTGGCCCATCAATCCGAGCGGTTGTGACACCCGCAACGGTTTGATAACGGGCTTGATACCGTTGCCCTTTCACGGCAGATAACCGTTCATGGCTAAACTCTATTTCAACTACTCCACCATGAATGCCGGCAAATCGACAATCCTTTTGCAGGCCTCGCATAATTACCGCGAACGCGGGATGGAAACCTATCTGCTGACGGCGCGCCTTGACGACCGTGCAGGACAGGGGCGGATCGCGTCACGCATCGGTTTTGGCGACGCAGCCGAAACCTTCAAGGCGGATGACGATCTGTTCGCGATGCTGAAAACAAGGAAAGATCGCGGCCCCTGCGCATGTGTGTTCATCGACGAGGCGCAGTTCCTGACCAAGGATCAGGTCTGGCAACTGGCACGCGCGGTCGACGATCTTGGCTTGCCGGTGATGTGTTACGGATTGCGGGTTGATTTCCAGGGTGAACTTTTCCCGGGTTCGGCGGCGCTTCTGGCGCTGTCAGACGAAATGCGCGAGGTCCGCACCATTTGCCACTGTGGAAAAAAGGCAACGATGGTCGTCAGGCAGGATGAGAACGGCATTGCCCTCAAGGAAGGAGCACAAGTTCAGATCGGTGGGAACGAGACCTATGTTTCGCTCTGCCGCCGACATTGGCGCCTGTCCGTGGGAGATACCTGACCGGCGCGTTTCACCCTGCCGCCGGGTTCTTTCCATGACCGGGACGCTATGGCTCCACAACGTTTGCGGGGGTTTCTCCCCTGAAAAAGGCCCGGATATTGTCGATCGCCATCAACCCCATCTGCGTGCGTACTTCCAGCGCGTTGGTCCCCATATGGGGCAACAAGACGACGTTTTCCAACGCGATCAGATCGTCGGGCACGTAAGGTTCGTCCTCGTAGACATCCAGCCCGGCGGCGCGCAATCGCCCGTTCTGCAACGCGGCCACAAGCGCGCTTTGGTCAATCACATCGCCCCGCGCCGTATTGACCAGAATGGTTTCCGGCCGCGCGGCGGCCAGAACTTCCGCTGAAACGAGGTGCCGGTTGGCGCTGCCGCCCGGAACGCTGAGCGAAACGACATCCGAAGCCGCCATCAGATCACGCAGTCCGGCGATCTGGCGCGCACCGGGAATACCGCAATCGGTCACCGGCGAGCGGTTGAAAAAGATGATTCTCATCCCGAATCCGAAATGGGCGCGATGCGCGATGGCCCGGCCAATCCGGCCCATGCCGATAATGCCGAGGGTTTTGCCGCCAATATGGGTTCCCAGCATCTGGGTCGGGTTCCAGCCCGGCCAGCGTCCGGCACGCACCATGCGCTCGCCCTCGCCCGCGCGGCGTGCGGCCATCAACATCAACGTGATGGCAATGTCCGCCGTGGCGTCGGTGACGGCACCCGGTGTGTTGGTCACGGTAATTCCTTTTTCCCGCGCCGCGCCAACGTCGATATGGTTGTAACCCACTCCGAAATTCGCCAGCAACCGGCAGCGGCAATCGTGTGCCGCGCAAAAAGCCTCGCGCGAAAAGACGTCGCCAAGCGTCGTGAGGATGGCGTCATGACGGATCAGGCAGCGCCCCGCCTCGTCCGCCGCGAGACCCGTGTTGTCCGGACTGGCCGTGACATCGCAGATTTCGCGCGCCGCACGCAAAACCCGGTCCGGCAGGGGCCGGGTGATCAACAGGGAAGGCTTTTTCATCAATACATCCGCGCACCCGGCGCGACATCGCGCTCGGGTGTCAAAAGCACGACTTCGCCGTCACCATCCGGCACCCCGAGCACCAGGATTTCAGACATGAATTTGCCAATCTGTCGGGGGGGGAAATTGACGACGGCCATCACCATCCGACCGGGCAAGTCCTCAACCCGATAGTGTTCGGTGATCTGGGCCGAGGATTTTCGCACGCCGATTTCATCGCCGAAATCGACCCATAGTTTGTATGCGGGTTTGCGGGCTTCCGGATAGGGCGCGGCCCGTGTGATCCGGCCCGCACGGATATCGACCTTGAGGAAGTCGTCGAAACCGATCTCGCTCATGCTTCTCTCCCCAGTTCCCGGCCCCGGTCCGCAGCCGCCGCCACGGCCCTTGGCAATAGGGCCGGGAACCCGTTTTTCGGGTCCATCAGCACACCAAGTGCTGCCGCTGTCGTACCACCGGGCGAGGTTACGTTCACCCGCAAAGTCGCAGGGTCCTGGGCCGATTTTTCGGCCAGATCGCCCGCCCCCGCAACGGTGACACGCGCCAGTTTAAGCGACAGTTCCCGGCTCAGACCCTGGGTCTGACCTGCGGCTGCGAGGGTCTCGATCAGGTGAAAAACATAAGCCGGACCCGAACCGGACACGGCGGTGACGGCATCCATCTGATCTTCGCTCTCCAGCCTCACGGTCTGGCCAACCGCCTGCATCAGCCGGTCCGCCAACGCCATCTGCGTTTCGTTCGCCAGACGGTTCCCCACGAGCGCCGAAATCCCGTGCCCAACGGCCGCGGGAGTATTGGGCATCGCGCGAATGATCGGCGTTCCCGACCCCAGAATTCTTTCAAAAGCCGAAATCGGCGTTCCTGCCGCAATGGACAGAAACAGGGTTTCACCGCCGCCGAAACCGCCCACCAAAGGCAGGGCTTCATCCATCATCTGAGGTTTCACCGCAAGCACGCAAACTGCTGGCGGTCGCGTTGTCTCAGGGTTGAGTGACAGCCCCTTTTCGGCAAGCGCTCTGACCCACGGGGAAGGGGCGGGATCGATCACGACAACCGCGTTTTCCCTGATCCCCGCATCCAGCCAGCCCTGAAGCAGGGCCGATCCCATTTTGCCGCAACCAAGCAGCAACAACCCCCGGTCGTTTACCATTTGAAGTGTCATGTCGCCCCGCCCGATGATCCCTGATGAGCCCCATACATCAAAGACAGGGAGCGGCCCGTCAAGAGGCCTTGTCCGCTCGGTGCGCGTTCCTGTCGCCGTTCCAATGGCATGTTCTGGCCTCCGCGCCACCAGGAACAAACCAAGACAAAAGAATCTGCCGCAGACGCGGAATTTTCACCCGCTCCCCTCTTGCGCATTCTGTAAAGCGGCCTATAACCCCTTTCACATCGGATGCGGGCGTAGCTCAGGGGTAGAGCGCAACCTTGCCAAGGTTGAAGTCGTGAGTTCGAATCTCATCGCCCGCTCCAACATACTCTCCTAAACTGTTATCTTTGATGGATCATTAGTTTGGTTGAAACGTTTCATCCAGCCAACTATCCACCTTGCTGGCGACGCTTTCACCGCAAATGGGTGTAAACATACTGCCAGGGCCAGCTGTTTAGTCCCGGTATCTGATCGGTCGGATCAATACTGAATTTGTCTGGCTCAGAAGCCCGGATTTTGCAGATGTATTCGTAAGGCGTGAACCCCTTGAGGGTTTTTGGCCTTCAGGCGAAGCTGTAGGCGGCGAGAAAACCGTCCAGATGCATACGTAATTGCGCAAGATCGTCGGAGTGGAAGCGTTTCACCGTCGCATCCTTGATCCTAGACTCATAAGTACCAAATGACCACCGCGGCGAGATGCGCGTCTGCGAGAAAAGTTTCCGGGCAACGGAATGTTGGCAATGACAGGGACCACCAGTCTTTTATGCGTTTGAAGCAGCGCTCGACAAGATTGCGGTTTTTTTTAGAGGCTCCTGGAATAACGGTATTTCTTTTTGCGATTTTTTCGCGGTGGAATGCAGGCCCTGATCTTGCATTTCTGCGGCCATTCGCGCAGGTGATCTGCATCGTGACCCCGGTCAGCTATGACGATTGCTCCTTGGCGAATGACAGGTTCAAGGCATTGTTTTGCACCAGAGATACCCACCTCATTGCCTGCGGAAACCGTGATGCGGACGGAGAAGCCGGCGCCGTCGCAGACCAAATGCAGCTTTGAGTTCAGCCCGCCCTTTGTCAGTCCGGTTGCGGGCCCGTCGCCGTTTTTTTCACCGTCGGCCGCGATCCGGTGTGTCTTGCCGTGGGTCGCATCCGGCATGAGTGTCCGGAAATCGGCGTGATCCCGCGCCAGCGTCTCGAATATTTGCTTGAAAAGCCCGGCCTCGGCCCAGCGCTCATATCATTTGCAAAGCGTCTAGGCTTGGCCGTATTCTGGCGGAACATCGCTCCAGCGGTAGCCGCGTTGCAGACAGAAAATGATCCCTGACAGCACTTTGCGGTCATCAACGCGCGGCACCCCCCCGCGGCTTGTTCGGAAGGAGTGGATTGAATGTTGATTTGTTCTTGAGTTA
>CAYXNM010000160.1:0-5652 GCA_964466385.1 uncultured Rhodobacter sp.
AGGTTGTTGCCATCAACGACCTCGGCCCGGTCGACATGAACGCACATCTTTTGCAATTTGACAGCGTGCACGGGCGATTCCCGGCCGAGGTCAAAGTTGACGGTGATATGATTGACGCGGGGCGTGGTGCGATGCGTGTTTCCGCTGTGCGGAACCCTGCGGACTTGGAATGGGGTGATGTAGATATCGCGCTTGAATGCACGGGCATTTTCGTCACACGCGAGTCCGCCGCTGCGCATCTTGAAAACGGCGCGAAACGCGTGCTGATATCGGCACCCGGCAAGAACGTGGACAAGACCGTTGTTTATGGGGTCAACGACGATCAGCTGACGCCGGACGATGTGATCGTGTCCAATGCCTCCTGCACGACGAACTGTATCTCGCCGGTGGTGGATGTTCTTCACGAAGCTATCGGTATCGACCACGGCTTTATGACGGCGGTTCATTCCTTTACCGGCGATCAGCCGACGCTTGATACAATGCACCGGGATTTTTACCGCAGCCGTGCGGCCAGCCTGTCGATGATCCCGACCTCGACCGGGGCGGCGCAAGCGGTTGGACTGGTTCTGCCACATTTGGCCGGGCGCCTGGACGGGGTTGCCATCCGTGTGCCGACGCCGAATGTTTCGCTGGTCGATCTGACCTTTATCGCCAAACGCGATACGAGCGTTGAGGAAATAAACACAGCGATCAGCACTGCCGCCAAAGGCCGGTTGTCGGGCATTCTGGGTGTAACCGATCGGCCAAATGTGTCGTCTGATTTCAATCACGATCCACACTCGGCCACCTTTCATCTGGATCAGACCCATGTCATGCAAAACCGGACCTGCCGCATTCTGGCGTGGTATGACAATGAATGGGGTTTTTCGAACCGCATGGCGGATACTGCGGTTGCGATGGGGGCGTTGATCTGATGGCGCATGTCTCGGTTACGACAATTCCGGTTAAAGGGGTCAATCTGGTCGTTCGGGCGGATCTCAACGCACCAATGAAAAGCGGAGTCGTAACGGACGCTACCCGAATCGAACGCTTTGCCGCAGGCCTGAAACCGTTATTGGCCAAAGGCGCACGGGTGGTTGTGCTTTCGCATTACGGGCGCCCCAAAGGTAAAGTCGTGCCCGAGCTATCGCTCAGACCGATTGCCCCGGTGCTTGCCGATGCGCTGGGGACCAAGGTTTCGTTTCAACCCGATTGCATTGGGGCCGAGGTCAGGGCCGCTTCCGCCGCGCTGGAGGACGGGCAAGTCATGCTGTGCGAGAACCTCAGATTCCATCCCGGCGAAGAAGCGAACGACCGGGATTTTGCCGCAAAGCTTGCCGAGCTTGGGTCGGTTTATGTCAATGACGCGTTTTCATGTGCACACCGGGCGCATGCGTCAACCGCTGCCATCGCCGCCATTCTGCCAGCCTATAGTGGCCCGTTGATGGACGAAGAGATTGACGCGCTCAGCCGCGCTTTGGAAGCCCCCAAACGCCCGGGGGTCGCGCTGGTGGGTGGGGCCAAGGTTTCCAGCAAAATCGCCGTTTTGAAAAACCTTGTTGCCAAGGTCGATACCATCATCATCGGTGGGGGGATGGCCAATACGTTCTTTTATGCCGACGGTCACGAAGTGGGCAATTCGCTTTGCGAAAAGGATCAAGCGGACATTGTGCGCGAAATTCAAGCGCTTGCGAAAGCGTCGGGGTGCCAACTGGTGCTGCCCAGCGACATTGTTTTCGCGTTCAAATTCGAGGAAAACGCGCCCGATTTCGTGGCGGAGCTTACCCAATGCCCGCGCGACGGTATTATTCTGGATGCCGGGCCGAAATCCGTGGCTATCTTCAAGGATGTTCTGTCCGAATGTCAGACGATCCTGTGGAACGGACCGCTTGGCGCCTTCGAAATCCGGCCGTTTGGGCAGGCGACAAAACAGGTTGCGATTAAGGCTGCCGAACTGACACGTTGTGGTAAGGTCACATCGGTCGCGGGTGGCGGTGACACGGTTGCCGCGCTTAACATGGCAGGTGTGGCCGGGGATTTCAGTTACGTTTCCTCCGCCGGGGGGGCGTTTCTGGAATGGCTGGAAGGCCGGGACTTGCCGGGGATCATGGCACTTGACCGCGACGAAGTGGCTTAGTGGAAGGGGACGGAAAATGGCGCTTATCACACTCAGACAATTGCTGGATCACGCGGCCGAAAACGACTATGGAGTGCCGGCTTTCAATATCAACAACATGGAGCAGGGCCTTGCGATCATGCGCGCGGCCAGTTCCGCGGATGCTCCGGTCATCATTCAGGCCAGCCGGGGCGCGCGGTCCTATGCCGGTGATATCATGCTCAGGCACATGGTTCAGGCGCTGATCGAAATGTATCCCGACATCCCGATCTGCATGCATCAGGACCATGGCAACAACGAGAGCACCTGTTCCTCGGCCATTCGTCACGGGTTTTCGAGTGTCATGATGGACGGCTCGCTTACGGCGGACATGAAAACGCCGTCGTCCTATGACTATAATGTCGACATCACCGAGCGCGTCAGCCGGATGGCCCATTGGGTCGGCGCGAGTGTCGAGGGCGAACTTGGCGTTCTCGGCTCGCTTGAAACCGGCGAGGCCGCCAAGGAAGACGGTTCCGGCGCCGAGGGCAAGTTGGGGATGGATGCCTTGCTGACCGACCCGGATCAGGCGGCCGACTTTGTGTCCAAAACCCGTGTTGATGCCCTGGCGATTGCCTGTGGAACCAGCCACGGCGCCTATAAGTTTTCCCGCAAACCCGATGGAGAAATTCTGGCGATGTCGCAAATCGAGGCGATCCACGCCCGATTGCCGAACACGCATCTGGTGATGCACGGATCAAGCTCGGTCCCGCAATACCTTCAGGATCTCATCAACGAAAACGGTGGCGAGATGGCCCAGACCTATGGCGTGCCGATCGAGGAAATCGAAAAAGGCATCAAATCCGGCGTGCGCAAGGTCAATATCGACACCGACAACAGGATGGCGCTGACGGGCCAGTTCCGCAAGATCGCCTCGGAAAAACGTGCCGAGTTTGACCCTCGCAAATTCATGGTCCCCGCGATGGACGAAATGGAAAAGCTGTGCCGCGACCGCCTGGAACGGTTTGGCACCGCCGGTCATGCCAGCGCGATCAAGGTCATCCCCATGGACGACATGGCCAAACGCTATCAGAGCGGAACAATCTGACAGGAAAGACGCCGCGCAAGGATCAAAGGAAGATCGCACGAATGACATTTGACAGAACCATCCGGATCGCGCCGTCGATCCTTTCCGCGGACTTCGCCAATTTCGGCCGGGAAATTCAGGCGATCGAGGCGCAGGGGTGTGATTGGGTGCATGTGGACGTGATGGACGGGCATTTCGTGCCCAACCTCACCTTCGGTCCGGCGGCGGTCAAAGCCTTTCGCCCCCATGTCAAGACCTTCATGGACGTGCATTTGATGATTTCGCCGGTGGACCCATATATCGAGGCCTACGCCGAGGCGGGGGCCGACATGATCAGCGCCCACGTGGAGGCCGGTCCCCACATTCACCGCACACTTCAGGCCATCCGGGCGCAAGGCGTCAAGGCCGGTGTCGTTCTGAACCCCGGCACCCCGGCCGAAGCGGTGGCGGACGTGCTGGATCTTTGCGACATGGTTCTGATCATGACCGTCAATCCGGGTTTTGGCGGGCAGGAATTCATCCGCTCGGGTGTGGAAAAGACCGCCCGGATCCGCGCCATGATCGGGGATCGCCCGATACATATCCAGATCGATGGTGGCGTGACGCCGCGCACCGCTCCTCTGGTGGTGGCGGCGGGGGCCGATGTGCTGGTCGCCGGATCGGCGGTTTTCAAGGGCGGTTCGGTCGATGACCCCGAACGCTACGGCGAAAACATCCGCGCCATCCGCGAAGCGGCCGAGGCCGCGCGCGGCTGATCCACGCCAGACGCACACCTGTGCGTGCATAATCTCGCCCGATTTGTCGTATTCAATAAAACGAGTGCGATTGGAGGGACGCAACGCCCGTCACGCGCCGACACTTCGTAACCACCGCCGCCGCCACTGCCGTGACAACTGGTTTGCCTGCGCGCGTCTGGTCCCCGGCTTCGCTGACATTGGGCGACACGCGCATCGACACGCTGTCGGACGGCAACGTGACCCACGTGGTTTTCAGCCACGGTCACCCGGACCACCTGTGAGGCGTGATGGACGATTTCGACTATTGGCGCGACGAAAACACCGGGAACACCATTGGCGACGACTTTTCAGGTGCTGTGCTGCGGATCGAATCCTTTGCCTCGGTCGCCGATCCCGTTACCCTGTCCGCGCTAGCTTGAAGCGCCCGAACCAAAGGAGATTTCAATGGCCGCCATACCGCCCGTTTGTGATTTTGGCTGGAAAGCCCCCGATTTCAGGTTGCCCGGCGTTGACGGAAAGACCGTGTCGCTTGACGGTATTCGCGGCCCGTCCGGCACCCTGATCATGTTCATCTGCAACCATTGTCCTTACGTTCTGGCCATTCTCGACCGGATCATTCGTGACGCCAGGGACATGCAGGCACTGGGCATCGGCGTTGTTGCCATCTGCGCAAACGATGCGGTCGATTATCCCGCCGACAGTTTTGAGAAGATGCAGGAGATGGCCAAGGCCAGGCAGTTTCCGTTTCCCTATCTTCATGACGCAACGCAGGACGTCGCCCGCGCTTATGCGGCGACTTGTACGCCCGATTTCTTTGGGTTCAACGCAGCGGGTGAATTGCAGTATCGCGGACGGCTGGACGCGTCGCGCAACACGGCCGGTCCCGTGGATTTGCGCCGCGATCTGTTTGAGGCGATGAGGGAGATCGCCGAAACCGGACAGGGCCCGGTTGATCAAATCCCCTCGATGGGCTGTTCGATCAAGTGGAAAAACGACCTGTGAAAGGCGTAGTTTTCGATCTGGACGGAACGCTTGTGGACAGCGCTCCGGATATTCGGGGCGCCGCCAACGCGTTGCTGGACGATCTGGGGCTGGAACGGCTGGACGCCGCAGAAACGCGCTCCTTCGTCGGCAATGGCATTCCCAAGCTGGTCGAACGCATGATGGCGGCGCGCGACATCACGTTTACAAAGGCGCGCCAGGGCGATCTGACGCGAAAGTTCGTGGCCCATTACGAACAAAAACCCGTTGACCTGTCCACCCTTTATCCAGGAGTCCGGACGGCGCTCGAAAGCCTGAAGGCACGCGGGTCTGCGCTTGGCATCTGCACCAACAAGAACCTTGGACTGACGCAAATGGTTCTGGAAGGTCTGGGAATCGCGGGATTTTTCGATGTTGTCATCGCGGGGGACAGCCTGAATGTCCGAAAACCTGACCCGGCGCCTCTCTTTGCGGCCATACGCGCGCTCCGGGCGGGTGGGGCGGTTTTCATCGGCGACAGCGAGGTCGATGCGGCGACGGCCAAGGCTGCGAAAATCCGGTTCGGGTTGCATGCGCAAGGCTATCGCCGCGCGCCGGTCGCTGACATTCACCATGATTTTACGTTCGCGGATTTTCGCGACCTGTCCGGGCACCTTGGGAACCTCTGATCAAGTCGGTGTTTTGCGAAAATGCCGAAGGGGGTATTGTTCAGAACTTCCCTTGGTTGAGGGCATCGAATACCAACCCGCCCAATCCCTGACCTGTGGATGCCC
>CAYXNM010000161.1:0-5638 GCA_964466385.1 uncultured Rhodobacter sp.
CGCCCTCCCAGTGTCGGGCGCGTCCCTCGTTTCTTCGTGGGTGGCGACAGGTCACGGATTGGGCGGGGTGGCATTATCCTCGTGGTAAATATCAATGATATCAACATATTACACCGTTGCAAAAGCGCCCACCGTCGTGCCAGAGGCACGCTTTCAGCGTGACGGGCAGGCAGGCGCTGCCCGGTGGTGCCGCCGGACGGGAATGGGGACGGGGTTCGGTCCGGGCGCCGGGCGCGCCAGTTTCAACCGCTTTGCCGCGCGCCCATCATGCAAGATGCAAGAAAATGTCTGTCGGCCACGCGACTATGAGGTTGGCGGACCAGCACTCAGCGGGTTTCACCGATAAGCCGCGCGACCCGGCTTTGGACATCGCTGACAGCATTCGACTTTACGGTTCCGTACCCGCGGATATCCATCGGCGCCCGCAATATTGCCAGCCAGGTTTCGCATGTGGCGCCGGTCGCTTCGCCTGCCGCCTGATCCATGACCTTCTCATACCAGCGGATCAGATCGCGTTCCGCCCGGCGCTCGGCCGTGTAGCCGAACGGATCCAGCGGCGTTCCCCGCAGCCCCTTCATCGCTGCCAGCACCCTGAAACCGGATCTCAGCCAGGGCCCAAACGCGCGTTTTCGTGGCCGGCCGGACGCATCCCCGGGCCCTTGCAGGAGTGGCGGCGACAAGTGATAGCCGAGCTTGAAACCGGGTTCGAACGACCGCTCCAGAAGGCGCTTGAATTCGGGGTCGAGATGCAGGCGCGCGACCTCGTATTCGTCTTTGTATGACATCAGCCTGAACAGGGATTTCGCCGCCGCGCGCACCAACGCCTCGGCCCCGGTGAGGGTCAGTTTTTGCTGAAAACCGGTGATGCGCGCTTGATATCGCGCCGCGTATTCCGCGTTCTGGTAGCCCGCCAGAAAATCACACCGCGTCGCAATCACATCTTCCAGCGGTCTGATTTCGGTCTGCGCGGGCGTTTTGGTCCCGCCCAGCGCCGTTGGCGTTTCGGCCAGCACACGACCGCAGGCAAATGCCGCCTTGTTGCGTGCGACGGCGACACCGTTCAACTCGATGGCGCGCAGCAGCGCCTGCTGCGACACCGGCACCAGCCCCTTTTGCCAGGCAAACCCCAGCATGATCACATTGGCAAAAACGCTGTCGCCCAGGACCGTTTCGGCCATTTCGTTGGCATTGACGAGCGACAGGTTATCCGCACCGGTCACTTTGGCGATATCGCAGAGGCGCGCGTCCATATCAAGGCGCGCATCACGGTTGCGAACCAGCTCACCAGTCGGCATCAGGGCCGAATTCAGGACCAGCTTCGTTCGCCCGTCGCAAGTGGCAAGAGCCTTGGGAGAGGACGACACCACGATATCGCACCCGATCACTGCGCTGGCCGCGCAGGCGTCGATGCGCACCTGGTTGACCGAAGCGGGAGCAGGGCCGAGCCGGACAAAGCTGAGGACGGCACCGAATTTTTGCGAGAACCCGGTGAAGTCCAGCACCGTAGCACCCATGTTCTGCAGATGCGCGGCCATGGTGATCAGCGCGCCGACCGTCACCACCCCGGTTCCGCCAACGCCGGTGATCAGCAGATCGTAAGGGCGCTCAACGGGTCTGATCACCGGGCGGGGCAATGCATCGGCAAGCGCGATCACCTGTCGATGCCTGCCGGTATCGCCCACCCGTCGCTTGCCCGTCACGGTCACGAAGCTTGGACATAGCCCGTCAAGACACGTGAAATCCTTGTTGCAACTGGACAGGTTGATCCGGCGCTTGCGGCCGAATTCGGTTTCCAGAGGCTCGACGCTCAGACAGTTTGACTGCACGGAACAATCGCCGCATCCCTCGCAGACCAGCGGGTTGATCATTGCGAACCGCCCCGGGTCGGCCAGGGTTCCGCGCTTGCGGCGGCGACGTTTCTCGGTCGCGCAGATTTGTTCGTAGATCAGGATCGACACCCCTTTGACATCGCGCAGTTCACGCTGCACGCGGTCCAGTTCGCGGCGATGGTCGATGCTGGTGCCCGTGGGGAAATCCGCGACGCTGAATTTGGTCGGGTCATCGGAGACCAGCGCAATCCTGTCCACACCCTCGGCGCGGCAGATATGGGCAATGGCCATGACGCTGACAGGGCCGTCGACCGGTTGCCCGCCGGTCATCGCCACCGCATCATTGAACAGGATCTTGTAAGTGATGTTGGCGCGCGCCGCGATGGACTGACGGATCGCCATCGAGCCGGAATGATACCAGGTGCCTTCGCCGAGGTTCTGAAAGATGTGGCCCTTGCCCGTGAAGGTCGTCGAGCCTGCCCAATTCACGCCCTCGCCGCCCATCTGGATCAGTGAAGTGGTATCACGGTCCATCCAGCTTGCCATGACGTGGCATCCGATGCCTGCCAGCGCGCGCGACCCGCGCGGCACCCGTGTCGATGTGTTATGCGGGCACCCCGAACAAAAATAGGGCGTACGCTGCGCCCCGTGGAGCGAAGGCGGTACCGACGCGTCAGGCGCCAGTTCCTTGGCCCTTGTCAGGAACCCCTCTTCCGGGAATACCCCATCAAGCCGCGCCGCGATCAGCGGGACGAGTTGCCGGGGCGACAGTTCGCCCGTCCAGGGGACCAGACGGTTTCCCGACCTGTCATGCTTGCCCACCATGCGTTCGGGTTTGTCACCGGGCCAGTCATAGAAATATTCCTTGAGCTGGCTTTCGATGATGCCGCGCTTTTCCTCGATCACCAGAACCTCGTGCTTGCCGCGTACGAAATCCAGCGCACCGCGCCGGGCCAGGGGCCAGACCATGCCAACCTTGTAAACCTCGATCCCCAGGCGGCGACAAACCGTTTCGTCAATCCTCAGCAGCCGCAGGGCCTCCATCAGGTCAAGATGCCCCTTGCCCGTGGAAACGATACCGAAACGCGCATCCTGAACACCGAAGATCGCGCGGTCGATCGGGTTGGCCTCGGCAAAGGCGAAAACCGCGTGTTTCTTGTGTTCCAGGCGTTCCTCGATTTGCGGTCCGGGCAGATCGGGCCAACGCAGATGCAGGCCACCAGGCGGAACGGCATGGTCCGGCATGACGAATGTCCGGTCCGCCCGCAGATCCACCGACCGCGCGGATTCCACCGTCTCGGATATTGCCTTGAACCCGACCCAGGTTCCGGAATAGCGCGACAGGGCATAGCCGTATTCGCCGAATTCCAGGTATTCGCCAACGGAGGCGGGATTCAGGACCGGCATGAACCATGACATAAAGGCAACGTCGGACTGGTGCGACATCGAGGACGAGACGCACCCGTGATCATCCCCTGCCACGACCAGCACACCGCCCCTTGGCGACGAGCCATAGGCATTGCCGTGTTTCAGGGCATCGCCCGAACGATCGACGCCGGGGCCCTTGCCATACCACATCGCGAAAACGCCATCGACGGTCCTGTCGGGATCGCTTTCGACCTGTTGGGATCCAAAGACGGCGGTCGCGGCCAGATCTTCGTTGACGGCGGGCAGGAACTCGATGCCCAGACCGCCAAGCATGTCGCCCGCGCGCCAAAGCTCCAGATCCAGCGCCCCAAGGGGTGAGCCGCGATATCCCGACACGAACCCGCCGGTGTTCAGCCCCGCACCCCGATCCCGGCGCGCCTGATCCATCAGGACGCGGGCCAGTGCCTGGGTGCCGGTCATGAAAACCCGGCCCGAGACCTTGGTATACCGGTCGCCCAATTCGTAAGGGTACATTTCCGGAGGTTTGATTGCCATTGTGCGGTCTCCTGGCACGATCCTATCCGAACAGGCGGGAAAGCTGTGTCCGATGTCTTGCCGGAAAGCCTCTCAATTGGTAAAGTATTCCGGAAACTCCTGTCGAAACGAAAGATTTTGCCGGTGAATGAGGAAATTGATGAAACTGGAACGTGCGGATCGCCGAATTCTGAAATACCTGCAACGGGATGGGCGGATATCAAATCAGGATCTGGCCGAAGCTTCGGCAATGTCCGCCTCGGCCTGCTGGCGACGTGTGCGGGCCTTGCAGGAAAGCGGCATCATTCAAGGATACGCAGCGATTGTGAACCCCGAGGCATGTGGCCTGGAATTCCACGCCATCCTGCATGTCGTCCTGACCCGGCACGAACCGGGGGTGCAGAAGCATTTCGTGCAGGCAATGGCCGGCCGGGCCGAGATCCTCGACTGTTTTTCGACCACGGGGGATGCGGATTATCACCTGCGAATCCGGTGCCCCAACAAGGAAGCCTATAATGCCTTTCTGGAGGATTTCATGTTCCGCATCCCCGGCATCGCCACGGTGCGCACCAATCTGGTCTTGCGCGAGATAAAGCACGAAATCTCCGTTCCTGTCGAATACGACTGACCCACGAGGTCCGGCACAAGAATTGAACCCCGTATTTTTCCTGGCGGGGAAAGGGCCGCGTGCCACCGCGACCCCCTCTGACAACCGCGCCTTACGGAATTGAGCCAGATCAATGTCCCAAACCGTTCGATGGCTAATATCGCATTACGGTGAACCGGCAATCAGGAGCGCCAATGACCCTAAACCCGGACCAAATCACGTTGATCAGAGCCACCTTTGTCGATCTCATGGACGATTTCAATCCCTGGCAAACGCGGTTTTACGAAACGTTCTTCAAACTGGCACCGCACGTGAAGCCTCTTTTCAGGGACGATATCGCCGGGCAGGAAATGCGCTTCTTGACCACACTCAAGGTTATCGTCGACAATCTGGACGAACCCGACGCCTTGAAACCCCGCTATGCCGAACTTGGTCGCGTGCACGCGATCGTCGGTGTCAAGCGCAAGGATTTCGACCCCATGTGCGAAGCGTTGATCGAGACCATACGCGAAACCCTGGGCGAAAGGTTTACCCCAAAGATCGAGGCGGCATGGCGCCAAGGCTACAAGCACGTCGCTGATCAGGTCATGAAAGGAGGCGGCCTGAAATGACAGGGATCTCGGCGGATTGTCAGTTCCGGCGGGATGGTTTCTATTCAAAGAACCGCAGGAACAAGGACCGCCCCACCAAGACGCATCATCTTAAGGAGGCTCCGAACAAGGGGGTTTTTTGCGGGAAATGTCAGACCCCGCCGGATGGGGGGCCTGCGTCCCCACAGCCAAATGCATACCGTATCTGAAAACCATGACATATCAAAGGGATACACCGTTCGCAAAAGCCCCCGCCATGGCGCGGGCGGGCGCTGACATTTATTGCAAAATGTCGAGACGCGTAAATCAGGGGGTCCTTAAGAAACATCAAGAAAACACGGCTGATTCCCTCGACAATTCCGAAAAACATATTATTATTTGTTTATATGTAACAAGAGGCCGAAAATAGGGCTATGTCGCTGATTATCCGCACTTTTTCCATTCACCGTCTTGCCGTATCCCTGACCAAGGCGGGGCATGCGGGAACACGACTGCCCTTGTTGAGCAGCAAAAGGTGCGCGTGGTGCGAACAACGGAAAACCGAAGTCCGCGGCGTTTTTCCCAAGACCGATGGGGGCAGGACGATGCTGCTCACCGGGTGGGCCGCTGACATCGCGGCGCCCGAGCAGCGCAACCGGAAGGCACCGGCGCCTACATGAGGAACGGAATCCATGACAATTCGTGATTTTGACGAGGGTCTTGACGCCCAG
>CAYXNM010000162.1:0-5629 GCA_964466385.1 uncultured Rhodobacter sp.
ACGCAATGCGACAGCCTTTTGATCGGCGACACATGCGGGGCGCATACGGTGCCCTATATCGAGGTCAAGAACAACACCAGCCGGGTCGAGCATGAGGCGACGACCAGCAAAGTGGACGACGAACAATTGTTCTATTGCCGCCAGCGCGGGATGGACGAAGAGGCGGCCTTGGCGCTGATCGTCAACGGGTTCGCCAAGGAGGTCTTGCAGGCGTTGCCGATGGAGTTTGCGATGGAAGCGCAGGCTCTGGTGGCGATCTCGCTGGAAGGGAGCGTCGGGTGATGAAACCGAAAATATTGACACCCCATTCGCAAGCGATCGCTGTTTCCCCGGCGTTTCATTTCTGATCGGCCTCTGGGTCGGTCGATTTTTCAAAATAGCAACCACGCACAAACGGACCTGACATGCTTTCCATCAAAAACCTCGCCGTCAAACTGGAAGACGAAGACAAACAAATCCTCAAAGGGGTCGATCTGGAGATTGGGCCGGGTGAAGTCCATGCGATCATGGGACCGAACGGGTCGGGCAAGTCGACCATGTCCTATGTGCTGTCCGGGCGGGGCGGGTACGAGGTGACCCAGGGCACCGCGACGCTTGATGGAACGGACCTGCTTGACATGGCGCCGGAAGAACGCGCCGCACTGGGGGTTTTTCTGGCTTTCCAGTACCCGGTGGAAATCCCCGGCGTGGGCAACATGACCTTTTTGCGCGCTGCCGTGAACGCGCAGCAAAAGGCGCGCGGCCAGGACGAGCTGAGCGCGGCGGCGTTTCTGAAAACGATCCGGGACAAGGCGAAATCCCTTAAGATCGACGCGGAAATGCTGAAACGCCCGGTCAATGTGGGTTTTTCGGGCGGCGAAAAAAAGCGCAATGAAATCTTGCAGATGGCCATGCTGGAACCAAAAATGTGCATTCTTGATGAAACTGACAGCGGTTTGGACGTGGATGCCATGAAACTGGTGGCCCAGGGTGTCAACTCTTTGCGGGACGGGGCGCGGTCCTTTCTTGTGATCACACATTATCAACGCCTGCTCGACCATATCAAACCCGATGTGGTGCACATCATGGCGGCCGGGCGTATCATCAAATCCGGCGGGCCCGATCTGGCGCTGGAAGTGGAACGAAACGGCTATGCCGGATTATTGTCCGAGGTGGAGTGATGCCGGGTATTGCAAAGGACCGGCTTTCGCCGGCGGGACCGGGGCAAGGCGATCTTGGCCTTGGCGGGCGATGGGCAAGGCTGGCACGCGCAGCCGCGTCAGAACGGTTCGCGGCGTCCGGATTGCCGGCACGACGCGACGAATATTGGAAATTCACCCGACCCGACGCCCTGATCGACACAGAGACCCCGCGTGCAGACCTGCTTGACGCGGACGCCAGTTTTCTGCCCGCCGATCAGGATGCGTTGCGCATCGTCTTTGTCGACGGCGCATTGGATGCGTCCAGGTCGGACGCTTTGGAATTGTTGAATGTCGAGATTGAACCTCTTGAAACCGCAATACAAAGTGACGTTCACTGGTTGCAGGACATCTATGGCCGGATCGAAGCGGAAGGCCAGCAACCGATTGCGCGCCCACTCGCGGCGCGCAACACCGCGACGGCGACGCGGGGGATGGTCCTGAAGGTCAGTGGCAAAGCCCCAAGGCCGGTTGCCTTTATCTACGAGCGGCAGAACGCGCAGGCCGATGTCACGCTGCACCACGTGATCCGGGTTGAAAGCGGCGGCGACCTGACCCTTCTTGAAAGCGGTCCGGTGGCGGCGCGGTTGAATATGGTGACCGAAATCGACATTGCCGAAAACGGTGCGCTTCACCATGTGCGCGTCCAGGGACGGGACCATCAGCGCGTCGCCGCGACACACATTTTCGCAAGATTGGGAAAAAGCAGCGAATACAAAAGCTTTTCCCTCACTGTTAATGGGGCTTTGACCCGAAATGAACATGTGGTGAGGCTGTGCGGGGAACAGGCGCACGCGACCGTGTCGGGCGCCTGCGTGGGCGATGGCGCCTTTCATCAGGATGATACGGTTTTTGTAACGCACGACGCGCCCGATTGCGAAAGCCGACAGGTTTTCAAGAAAGTCCTCAGAAACGGCGCGGTCGGGGTGTTTCAGGGCAAGATACTTGTCAATCAGGTGGCCCAGAAAACCGACGGCTATCAAATCAGTCAGGGATTGCTGATGGATGGCGACAGCCAGTTTCTGGCCAAGCCCGAATTGGAGATCTATGCAGATGATGTTGCCTGCTCGCACGGCGCCACTGTGGGGGCGATCGATGAAGAGGCTCTCTTTTACCTGACTTCGCGCGGAATTCCGCACCCACAGGCGCAGGATCTGCTGGTTTTGGCCTTCCTGTCTCAGGCGCTGGAAGAAATCGACAGCGAGGATATTCGCGCAGAGTTGCATCGGCGTCTTGAAGCGTGGATCGAACGACATCACGTATGAATTCAATTTTTGGCAATCTTTCAGGTACTTACACGTCTCCTCTCACCACTGCGAGGAATATGAAATCCCGCGTTCCGCCTGAGAGTGCCCTGCTGGCCTACCTGTTGTTTGCATTGCTTGTTTCATTTGCGGCGCGTCTTCCGGGGTTGTTGGTCACGGGCCAAAGCTTGCCGAATCCTGCGTCCTTCATCGGCGCGCAGTTTGTCGCCGCCGTGCTTTTTGGTGCGCTTTTCATGTATCTGCTGGCCGCGCTCAGCCGCCTGATTGCGCGAATGTTCGGGGGCAGGGGCACACACCAAACGGCCCGACTGGCCTTGTTTTGGGTCTTGCTTGCATTGCAGCCCCTGGTCATCCTGAACGCGGTTTTCAGATACGCTGGCATGACCGAGGGGCCGCAACTGGCGGTCTCGATCGTTTTCGGCGCGATCTTTTTCTTTGTCTGGTTGACATTTCTTTTGGCGATGGAACGCCGATAGGCCCGTTTTCGTCGCCACAAATTCTCCGCGAGTTTGCCTAAAAATGGCCGGACCTGCTGTCTAGAGCTTGGTCAAAGGGTCGGGGCGCGGTTTGGAGAAGGCGTGAAAATTGCTTGCGATTGAATACAGTCCATTGCCGAATGGCCGCCGGGGTCGCACGCGAAACCGGCGTTTGGGTCAACATACGCTGACCTACAATGTGTTGATGGCCTGGTTTGACATGCGCAAATCGACACGCAAACTGGTGACCCAAAACCCCGGCGAAGGCTATCTGCTGTTCTTGCTGATCCTGTCGGATATGGCGTTTTTCCTGTCCTGGACCATGAAAGCGGTCATCGTTCCGGCGAACACCGGGGTCAGCCTGGTGTCCGTTGAAATTGGCGTGTTGCTGATGGTTTCGATCTTTGCACGCACCGCTGCCATGTATGTTTTCGCCATGGTCGTTGGCGCCGTCTGCCGGTTGTTTGGCGGTCGCGGAACATGGCGCAATACAAGAATCGCCGTTTTTTGGGGGGCGTTTGTCACCGCGCCTTTCGGCGTCGTGGCGGCCCTTCTTTCCGTGGGTTTCACCAATCTTGAGGTCTATTATCCGATCTTTGGCGGCGCATGGATATCAACCCCGCCTTACTGGCTGGGGGTGCTGCCTTTTGTCTGGTACATCTCGGTCGGGGTCGCCAAGGTCCACAGATTCCGCAAGGTTTCGCCGATTTTCCTGTCGATGTCGGTTGTTTTCCTTGTAGGCCTGATCGGGGGCATGTATTTTCGCGCCAGAGGAATGATCTGAAGGCCGGCGGGACATGCTGCAAATGCTCAAGGCGCTGATACGGATGACGGCGCTGGAGCCCCGGCAGGCCGCGTCGGTCATCAAGGCCAATATTCCTGCCTATCCGCAAGCGTTGCAATTTGCGGTGTTGGTGGTGATCACTGAATCGCTCATTGCGGTGATGTTCAGCGACAGCGACGGCAGTTCCGGCTTTCAATTTGTTAACCATCTCATCGGAAATCCGCTCATGCTTGCGGGATTCCAATTCGCCACTTTCGGAGTATCGGTGGGGTTGACCTATGGTCTGGGGCGATATTTCGGCGGGACCGGGACGTTTCTTCAGTCGATTGTCCTTTTGGCATGGCTCCAGTTCTTCATGCTGCTGATGCAGATGATCATGCTGCCGCTGACCGTTGTTTCCGTCAGCCTGGTGCAGACCGTTGCCCTTGCCGCGAACATCTTCGCGGTTTGGCTCTTGACGAATTTCGTGGCCGAATTGCACGGGTTTCCCTCGTTGCTCAAAGTTTTTGCAGGAATTGTGGGCATTCTGTTTGCGCTGATTTTTGTGGTCGTCATGTTTATGACTTGGATTGACATCAACCAGATCGGGGCTTGAGACGATGTACGATATCGACGCAGTGCGCGCGGATTTTCCCATTCTTTCACGCGAAATATACGGCAAACCTCTGGTTTATCTGGATAATGGCGCATCGGCGCAAAAGCCGCACGCCGTGATTGATGCCGTCACACGCGGGTACGCCCAGGAATATGCCAACGTGCACCGCGGGCTTCACTTCCTGTCAAACCTTTCGACCGACCGATACGAAGCCGTGCGCGGCAAGATAAGGGCGTTTCTGAACGCAGCGTCCGAGGACGAAATCCTTTTCAATTCGGGCACCACGGAGGGCATCAATACGGTTTCCTATGCCTGGGCCGCCCCGCGCCTCTTACCGGGCGACGAGATCATTTTGAGCGTGATGGAGCATCACGCCAACATCGTTCCCTGGCATTTTCTGCGCGAGCGTCAGGGCATCGTCTTGAAATGGATCGAAACCGATGTGAACGGGGATCTCGACCCACAGGCGGTTCTGGATGCGATCAGTCCGAAAACCCGCCTGATCGCGGTCACGCATATGTCGAATGTTCTGGGAACCGTGGTCGACGTCAAATCCATTTGCCAGGGCGCCCACGCAAAGGGCGTTCCCGTTCTTGTCGACGGCAGCCAGGCCTGCGTGCACCAACCTGTCGACGTCCGGGATATCGGCGCGGATTTCTACGCGATCACCGGGCACAAGCTTTATGGCCCGTCAGGCTCTGGCGCGCTTTACGTCAGGGGTGATCGTCTGGCCGAGATGCGCCCCTTCATGGGCGGCGGCGACATGATCCGCGAGGTGACGCAGGACGCGATCAGTTACAACGACGCGCCGCACAAGTTCGAAGCGGGCACGCCGGGGATCGTCCAGATGATCGGCCTTGGCGCTGCCATTGATTACCTGAGCGGGCTTGGAATGGAAAACATCGCCGCGCATGAGCAAGATCTGCGCACCTATACACAAGCGCGGCTCTCCGGCCTCAACTGGTTGAATGTTCAGGGGAATTCGAAAAACAAGGGGGCGATTTTCTCGTTCACGCTTGACGGAGCGGCCCATCCCCACGACATTTCGACCGTCGTTGACAGGCGCGGGATCGCCGTCAGGGCAGGGCACCATTGCGCGCAACCTCTGATGCAGCATCTGGGCGTGACGGCGACATGCCGCGCATCCTTTGGCCTTTACAACACGCGCGCCGAAGCCGACGCGCTGGTCGGAGCGCTTGAACTTTGCCACGAGATGTTCGGCTGAAACGGATTGGCGATTGCCAAGGAAAGTGTTCCGGCCTATATCACGCCGCGCGGCACCCGTAGCTCAGCTGGATAGAGCGCTGCCCTCCGAAGGCAGAGGCCACAGG
>CAYXNM010000163.1:0-5572 GCA_964466385.1 uncultured Rhodobacter sp.
GATTTCACCAGGCGCAGATAGTTGACCGCCGAGTCCCTGGCGATTTCCGGCCGCCGGGGCCGGGGCAGAAAAGCATTACGCGGTTCGGCAAACCCCGCAACGTTCCGGTCGTCGCCGGTGCGGTCGTCAGGTGTCCGCGTCGCGATAATCCGGGTTGTTTTCAGGGACATGATGGCGAAACGGTTCGGTGGTGAGGCGACGCGCCCGGTCGTGACAATGCAGCCCAGGACGCGTGATACCTCGCCCGCGTCGTTCTTCATTGGCAAAAGCAGCATCTGCCCGGCGAGGCTGTCGCGTCCGGGGCAGGGTGCCTCCAGTTGAAGTTCAAGGATTTCCGGGGTGTTGAACAGTCGCTCGATCAGGGTGGAAAACTGCGCGCGGCTGTCCGGTGCAATCAGCGCGGTCGCGGGCATGCCGCGAATCTCCATGCCCATCAAAGTGCAAAGCTGCATACCCGCGATTCTGAACCGCGCGTTGTTGGTGCCGTTGCGCTCCAGTATGAACGCGTGTTCCAGCGCATTCTCGATCTTGCGCGGGTCGATCTCAGAACGCAGCGGCGCGATGCGCCCGGCGCGCAGGTTTTCCCAATAGTCCAGCAATTCCACGAGAATCGGGTTTTTCATTGGTCTGCGATAGTGCAACAATGACGTTACATTACCCCTCTCTCCGAGATTATTCGTCATATCGCTCCGTCCCTGTATCCCATGCGGACTCACCCGGATCCGCGAGAAGCTTTGTTGTGAAACAAGGTCGGATTTGTTAACCCTATCTTCGTAAAGCTTACCCAATTCTTAACATCGCATAAAATGCGAGAAAAAGTGAGGCTAAAACTGTTAAATGGTTAACTCGATGACCGGATTTGCTGCGTTGAAGGGTGCGAGCGGGGGAATCAGATGGAATTGGGAACTGCGCAGCGTCAATGCCCGCGGGCTGGATATCAGGTTGCGCCTGCCCGAAGGGTGCGACGAGGTCGAGCCCGCGCTGCGAAAATCGCTGACCGCGCGATTGTCGCGCGGCAGCGTCAGCCTGGGGTTGCGCCTGCGCCGCGAAGCCACCGCCGCCCCCGATGTCCCGTCCGAACCCAACCTTGCCGCGACGCTGGGCGCGCTTGCGCAAATCGAAAACGCCGCCGGGCGAACCGGGATGCAACTCAGGCCGAGTTCGGCAGCGGAAATATTGGCGCTGAAGAGCATGTGGGACAGCGCCGAGGCGCCGGAAGACGACAACGCGGCCCTGATCGCGGGGCTGAAACAACAGATAGATGAGCTGATTGACACCTTTGTCGCCGCGCGCAGGGACGAGGGCCGCGCGCTTTCGGGTATCCTGCGCGGTCAGCTTGATCAGATCGACACGCTGCTGACAGCGGCAACGACCGCCGCGCATGCGCGCCAGGCCGCGATGGAACAAACGCTGCGGCAAAACCTGGCGAAAGTTCTTGAAAACAGCGAGGGGGCCGACGAAACGCGCGTTGCACAGGAACTGGCCATCCTTGCCGTCAAAACCGATGTGGCCGAGGAACTGGACCGCCTGCGTGCCCATGTCGAGGCTGCACACAGCTTGCTTGAAACCAAAGGGGCCGTCGGGCGGAAATTCGATTTCCTGATGCAGGAATTCAACCGCGAGGCCAACACGCTCTGTTCAAAAGCCCAGTCAAAGGACCTGACATCGATCGGTCTGAGCCTCAAGACGGTGATCGACCAGATGCGCGAACAGGTTCAGAATGTCGAATAACCTTTCAGAACGGCACCGCAGCGGGCTTCTGGTGATCCTGTCTTCCCCTTCGGGTGCCGGCAAGAGCACGCTGGCGCGTCGTTTGCTGGAATGGGACGACAAGTTCACGTTTTCGGTCTCTGCGACAACACGGTCTCCGCGCGAAGGCGAGAAGAATGGTCGTGAATATTTTTTCAGAACCCGCGCGGAATTTGAAACGATGGTCGCAAACGGCGAGATGCTGGAACACGCCGAGGTTTTCGGCCACCTTTACGGTTCGCCTAAGGAACCCGTGGCGGCGGCACTTGCGCAGGGCCGGGACGTGCTGTTTGACATTGACTGGCAGGGCGGGCAGCAGATCACCAATTCGTCGCTTGCCAAGGCCGTTGTCTCGGTTTTCGTCCTGCCCCCTTCGATTGGGGAACTGGAGCGCCGCCTGAACGCGCGCGGGCAGGATGACGATGCGGTCATCGCCGCGCGCATGACCAAATCGCGCGGCGAAATCAGCCATTGGGCGGAATATGATTTCGTCTTGATCAATGACGATCTGGATCGCTGCACGGACGAACTGAAGATGCTCTTGCGCTCCGAACGCCTGCGTCGCAACCGGCAGCCCGGTCTGGTGACTCACGTCCGCAAACTGAATGACGAGTTCGAGGCCTATCTGAAATGACGCTTTACAGATTGGGTGAAAAAGCCCCGAGACTGCCGGCAAACAAAGATTTCTGGGTCGCGCCGGGCGCGCATGTGATCGGCGACGTTCTTTTGGGCGCGGGCGTCGGCATCTGGTTTGGCGCGACCTTGCGCGGGGATAACGAACCGATCACCGTCGGGGACGGCACCAACATTCAGGAAAACTGTGTTCTGCACACCGATATGGGCTCGCCTCTGGGCATCGGGCGGAATTGCACGATTGGCCACAAGGCGCTTTTGCACGGGTGCATGATCGGCAACGAAACATTGGTCGGCATGGGCGCGACCATACTCAACGATGCGGTCATCGGTGACAATTGCCTGATCGGCGCGGGTGCGCTGGTAACACAGGGAAAGATCATCCCCGATGGCTCGCTCGTCGTGGGTTCTCCCGCCAGGGTGACACGCGCGCTTGACGCGGCGGCGATCGAGCGGCTGCGCAACTCGGCCCGCCAGTATCAGCAGAAAATGCGCCTGTTTCGCACGGAACTCGCCGCTTTCTGAGGGACCGGGCGCGGGGCGAGGGCCGCTGTCAGAGCGAAACCAGGATTTCCGTTTCCCCGCGCGAGATCGCCAGACGCGGCTTGCGCCATTGCGTCAGTCCTGACAGTGCCGCGAACTGGACCTGGGCGGCTGCAAGGTTTTCGCCGTCGTTCCGGCCCTCCAACAAGGCCCAGTGTTCCGCGACATAGCGCAACTTTTCGCTTTGGCAAACCACACTCCAGGCGCTGCCTGTGAATTCCACTGTGATCGTGCCGCCAAACGGCATGGCGCTTTCAAGGCACTGGATGACGAGGAAAATCGTCTTTACCTCGCGTCGAAGCGTTTCGCGCGTCACCCGCCATTCGACCTGAACGCGACTGCTTTTGAAATAATCCCCGAGTATCGACACGATCTCGGGTTGGGCCAGGGTCGTGCCATGGGGTGCCAGGCCATAGGCCACGCGGAAAAAGCGGATCTTGGAATTGGCGTTTTCGATGCTCTGGATGATCAGGTCCAGTTCCGGGCTTTGCTGGAGTCCGGACATCTCCAAAAGCTCGAGCCCGTTGCTGATCGCGCCCAACGGGCTTATCAGGTCATGACATATGCGCGACCCGATGAGAGCGGCAAGATCCTGTCGGTCATGGTACATGATGGAAATCCTGAATTGCACCGAAAGGAGGAAACCCGATGACAACGACACTTGAACCGGGTGACCTGGTCACCAATCCCGGGCAGCCGCACTGGGGCACCGGGCAGGTCCAGTCGGTCATTGCGGGGCGGGTCACGGTCAATTTTCCACACGCGGGCAAGCTGGTTTTGCAAACGGCCCATGTCGATCTGGTCCTGGTCACGGCGGCTGGTCCTTTGGAGGGTTGAGTGTTGGCAGTGTTGTCGCAATCATAAGTTGAAATTCGGGCGAACGCAACACGGACTATGATTTGTTGCACTTTGGCAATCCAGTGCCTAAACAGCGGCGAGGATATCGTCATTCAGAGTCAGGGCGCATGACAACAACACTCGATCCGGATCAGCGGCATTTCGTGCTGAAGATCGCAGATTGCGAGGCGGACCTGATCGCCGCGCAACGCCTGCGCTACCGGGTGTTCGTCCAGGAACTTGGCGCCATCGGCCCGACCGTTGATCACGTCAATCGTGTCGAAACGGATGCCTTTGACAATGTATACGATCACCTCTTGCTGGTGGACAGACGGCGCGCGGCGGCAAACCTCGACCATGTTGTCGGCGTTTACCGGTTGCTGCGCTCTGATGTGGCCGAACGGGGCAGCGGGTTTTATTCCGAAGCCGAATACGATCTAACCGGTTTGCGAAAGACCGGGCGGAAGTTGCTGGAACTGGGCCGATCCTGTGTCGATATCGAGCACCGCGGCGGCGTTGCGATGTTCCTGATGTGGAACGCGCTGGCGGAATATGTTCTCAAGCATGAAATCGAAATCATGTTCGGGGTCGCCAGTTACCACGGCACGGACGTTGGTGCGATCGCGCAGTCTCTTTCCTATCTCAACCAGAACCATCTGGCCCCCAAGTCGTTCAGCCCGACGGTTCTCCCACAGTTTTACCAGTCGCTTGATCTGGTGAATGCCGACAGGATCGACCGCAAGGCGGCCATGAAACAGACGCCTGCACTGATCAAGGCTTACCTCCGCCTTGGCGGCTTCGTCGGTGACGGTGCTTTCATCGACAGGAATTTCAACACGGTCGACGTCTGCCTGATCATGGACACCGAAAACATGTCCGCACGCCACCGGCGGGCCTATCGCCGGCGAAGCGGGTTTGAGTGATGGCTGAATGGAATCCGGAAATTGTTCCCGACGAAATTCCGCTGGGGTTGGCGGGCTGGGTCCGTGCCACCCTACGGCTTCTTGGGATCGCCTCGGTCATCTATGGCCTGACCTTGGTCCTGATCATCGTGCGCCTGCTTGAAACACCCTTTGGCAGACGCCCCGTATCGACGCATATCGTGCAGCTTGCCTGCCGGGTCTCGCTTTTCATTCTGGGGTTCACGGTTGAAGTCACCGGCACGCCGATGAAAATGGAGGGGGCGCTGGTCAGCAACCATTGTTCGTGGTTTGACATCCTGTCCCTGAACAGCGTCTCGCGGGTGTTTTTCGTTTCCAAGGCCGAGGTCAGCAAATGGCCCGTGATCGGGTTCATCGCACGTGCCACCGGAACCGTCTTCATCGAGCGCAAGGCCAGTCAGGCTGAAGAGCAAAAGCGGATATTCCGGGATCGTCTTTCTTCGGGCGAACGGCTTTTGTTTTTCCCAGAAGGGACAAGTACCGATTCCCGGCGCGTTCTTCCGTTCAAATCGACCCTCTTTGCCGCCTTTTTTGAACCGGCTTTCGTCGACAGGCTGTGGATTCAGCCCGCGACACTGATTTATCGCGCGCCAAAGGGCGAGAAGGACTGGTTTTACGGCTGGTGGGGGGAAATGTTGTTCGCGCCTCATTTTCTGATGACGTTGGGCACAAAGAAATCGGGTGGTGTCAGGATCGTCTTTCACGACCCCGTGCGCGTTGGCGATTTTCCGACCCGCAAGGCGCTGGCCCGGCATTGCGAAGACGAGGTGCGCGCCGCGCTCGTCGATGCGATCGGCAACCCCTGAGGCAGTCCGGTATCGTATCATTGAAACCGGGGAAAACGCGAGGTTCGCACCCGTCCCCGAGGG
>CAYXNM010000164.1:0-2481 GCA_964466385.1 uncultured Rhodobacter sp.
TGAGCATCATGCCGATGTCCGATTTGACATAGGTGCAGACGTCTTCGGAATGGCCTGCCCGTTCGGCCTCCATGATATAGGAGCCGGACTTGCGCCGCAGACCGCTCTGGATGGCGTTGACCTCGGGCAGGTTGTTGACCAGATCAAAACACATGATCAGTTCGTTGAGGTTGCCCGGCACAAAGGTCGAGGCCACCTTGGCCCCGGTCTCGGGCGCATTGGTCAGGCGGTCATAATGCCCCGCCATCATCTCTTTTTGCTTGATCATGGAGGCGTCTTTTTCGACGTCGGCGGGCTGAGCTTTCAGGATCGAAGGTTTCATGCGGCGCTCCAGAGTTTGATTGAATCAACGAATGTTCCGGCCTGTTCGCGAATAGGCTGCATCTGGCCGGAGTTTTCCGCGTATTTGAAGGCGATGAACGGAATGCCCGCGTCCTTGAGGACGTTTTGCAGCATGGGGCGATCCAACAGTGCGGGATCGCAAAAGCTGGTCGAAGCGAAAATCACCCCTTCGGCACCGCTATCGGCCACCGCGCGGACCAGAAACTTGCCCTTTTCGGCCTCATCAGGTTCGTATTTCGCGGCCGTTGACATGGACTGATGCAGGAACGCCTGTGCGAGGTTGTAAAGAGGATCGCCGCTGGTTTCGACGTTACCGACAAGCCACCGGCTGACCAGCATGAAATCGTCGTCAACCACGTAACATCCGGAAAGTTCCAGCGATTTGATCAGGTTGAGCGGCGGTTGCTCGCAAAACAACCCCGTCAGCACAACCTTGGAATTGTCCTTGAGCGGGCGCGTTTCGGCACGGGCGGCGGCGATGTACTGGCGCACGAGTTCCGTGTGGTCCTCAACCGGCAAAACAAGACCGGCACGCAGGACCAGATAAGCCTCGGACGCGGGTGCCTGCCATGGCACTTCGGCACGCAACCGGTAAAGATCGGCGATGACGCTGCGGTTCTCGTTGTAAACGGCAATCGAGGCGCGAATGTCGTCATCGGTGATTTCGCGCCCGGCAAGACCTTCCAGATCATGCAAAAACTCGCGCATCTCGCCGATATAAAACGTGCCGCCGATGTCATCGTCATAGGTCTGGGGAACGTCGAAATACTTGCTGTAGACATCGGGAAACAACATTTTCCACATGCCAGACAAGTTCCGGATCACGTCGCAGATCGACGGAAAGATCATGCCGTCGACGAAATCGAGCCTGCCTGACAGGCCAAGCTCGATCGTCGAGCGCGGGATACGGCAGATATAGCTTTGATAGTAGGCGTCCCCGTGGATGACCTCCAGGTTATCGCCCCCGCCCATGATGCCAAGCGGCAGCATCCCCGCCGCATGGATCAACTCGCGCGGCACGTAGATCGGCAAAAAGCCGATGACCTTGCGCCCCGGAACGGCCTCTTTCCACGCGCGTGCGCTGGAAAAGCGCAGATCGTCGAAAAGCTCCTGACAGCGCGCGACAATCTCTGTTGTGGTTGTTTGGGTCATCGGTTCTCCCAATTGGCTGCGCGTTTGGCGACAAAGGCGTTCAGCCCCTCGACCGCATCGCGTGTTTTCATAAGGTCGTTCAGATAGAGGTTTTCGACGTCGCGTATTTTCGATGCCATCCGGGCGACAAATCCCAGCCGCGAAGCTCGCACCGCCAGATGCAATGATGACGCAGATTTATTGGCAAGATGTGTATCGAAATACTCGAGCGCCGCGGCCTCTGGATCGTCGGCAAGGGTGTCGATCAGGCCGATTTCATGCGCTTCGGTTCCGGGGATCGAGCGGCCCGACCACAAGAGATCATCTGCCCGCGCCTGTCCCACGCGTTCGGGCATCAGGCAACTTGCAGCAGGGGCAAAAACGCCCAGCAACATCTCGGGCTGGCCCAGTGTTGCATCGGGCGTCGCGAACAGGTGATGCCCGGCCATCGCAACTTCCAGTCCCCCGCCAAGGCACTGGCCGCGAATAGCGACAAGGATCGGCACCGGGCTGGCCAGCATTCTTGCGATCAACACGTGCAAGCCGCGCAGCATTGCGGCGCAACTTTCCGGCATATGTTCCTTGACCGATGCGCCAAAGCTGAAATGAGGCCCTTCTGCCGAAACCAACACCGCTTTCAGATCGGGCGACGCAAGATGGTCGCTGAACGCGGCGTCAAGGGCGGCAATCATTTCCGCATCGATGATATTGGCCTTGGGCCGGTTCAAAACCAGCCGCAACAGCGCCCCATCCGAGCTAAGGGTTATGCCAAGCGGCGCCGTCATTTACGCGCCCCCGGCATCAGGCTGTCGATATAGTCCGGCGTCCATTTCTGCCCACGGGCCAGTTCACGACGCAGGGCCACGAAATCAACCTCGCGCCCGTTTTCCCGGTCCCCTTCGTTAAAGGCGCGAAAGCCTGCATTGGCTTCGGTCATCATGTTGAGGCCAAGCCAGGCGCGCGCGTTTTCCTTGTTGGCGTTCCAGGCGATCAGTTTGGGTTTGCGCA
>CAYXNM010000164.1:2581-5570 GCA_964466385.1 uncultured Rhodobacter sp.
TCCGCCCCGATCATGACCGGCAGAAAGTCGGTCGAGCCGCCAATGGCAGCGCTTCCGTGTTTCGGCCCGGCTTGTCCAAAGCGCGCCATGTCCTGAGCGATCGAAAAATCGCAGGCCATGCCGATTTCCTGACCGCCCCCGATGCGCATGCCGTTGACGCGGCAGATGACCGGCTTGTCACACCCCAGAATCGCACTGACCATGTCGTTGAAAAGGCGCATGTACTGGCGGTATTCCTCCGGGCGGCCAGCGTAGTATTCGGCGTATTCCTTGGTGTTGCCACCGGTGCAGAACGCCTTGTCTCCAACTGCGGTGAAAACCACCGCGCTGACATCGCGCGCGTTGGATGCTGCGCGGAATGCCAGGATGACGGATTTGACCATCGCCGTTGTATAGGAATTGTACTGCGTGGGATTATTCAGCGTAATCCATGCGTTATAGATCCCCTCAGCGACCGAGCCATCGTGATTTCGGGCCGGTTTCCTTTCAAGGATGACCTCCTTGCAAATCGCCTCACGCGCGGTATCCCCGACCAGATCGTGGGGGCGGAAATCAAAATCATCACTCATCTGTTTTCTCCTTCAGGCACCGGGCACCATGATGGCGCGGCGCAGAAATTTTCCGGCATGTACGTCGGCAAAAACCTGGTTGATGTCGTCAAGCGGGCATTGCTTGACAAACGGCTTCAGTTTGACTTTTCCGCTTGTCACCAGTTCAAGTGCGCCGGGGTAAAGCTCGGGCGGGCAGCCCCAGTTTCCCAAAAGGCGCGCGTGAAAGGCCATCAGGTTGGACAGGCGCACCTCGACCTTGTCCATCGTGAAGCCCACAACACACATGGTCGCGCCGTGGTTCAAAAGTCCAAAGGCGGTCTTTTGCCCGGCAGCGGTGCCGGAACATTCCATGATGATCCATTCGGTTTCGCGCGCGCCACTGGCGCGGGCAAATCCGGCGATTTCCTTTTTCAGCGCCCGTCCGTCAAATTCCCGTGCATTCAGCGTCAGCGCGGCACCACAATCGCGCACGGCCGCCAGCTTTTCGGCGACCACGTCAATCGCAACCACGGTTGCCCCCAGTGCGGCGGCGACCTGAACGCCGTACCCGCCGACCCCGCCGACTCCGTTGACGATCACCAGATCACCCGGACCGATCCCGGCCTGAACCGCGGCCTGATAAGGTGTGGTCAGCGCATCCGCGACGACCGAGACATCCGCCAGTTCCAGCCCGACCTCTGCCAGTCGCCCGGTGTCAACCGGACAAAGCCCGCGTGCCGGGACCGTGATATGGCTGGCAAAACCGCCCTGGATATCGTTTCCGGGCATCTTCTGGTCCTTGCAGATCGTGCCCTTGCCACGCGTGCAGGCGTCGCATTCACCGCATGGAATCACCGCGGGGATGATGACCGTTCGGCCCAGCCAACCGCTGGCGCCATCCCCTGTTTTCGTCACTGTTCCGCTGATTTCATGGCCCAGCGTCAATGGCAGCGGTTGCTTGGTGCGCACGCCGTCATAATAAAACCCAAGGTCGGTGTGACATACGCCGCACCCTGCGATTTCAACGACGACTTCGCCCTCCTTTGGCGCGGTCGGTTCAAAGCTCTCGTGCAAGAGGGGGCTTGCCCCGTCCACCATGATCCAGCGCTGCGCCATCGCGATGTCTCCTTGAAGTTTTGCCTTGTTGACAAGGCTGCACGATATTATTAACGTAATTAGGTACGCTAATACCTGTTTATCGTCAACAAGAAATGTCAGCCAAATTTCCGCAACCCCCAAGGAGCGTTGAATTGACCAAACCGCAGACACAAAGCGAGAGCGTTTCCTTCGCCATTGCCGGCACGGGCGGGGCCGGTGCGATCACCGCCGGATCGTTGTTGCTGGAGGCGGCGGGTAAATCGGGGTTCTACGGGGTTCTGAACCGCGCGGTCGGCCCCCAGATTCGCGGAGGCGAGGCCGCGGCGCTGGTGCGGCTGGCCACGCACCCCGCCGAATGCATGACCCGAACGTTTGATATCCTGATCGCGATCGACTGGAAAAACGCTGATCGTTTCATCGCCAACATGCCGCTTGGCAGTACCGGGCTGGTGCTGGCGGATCCTGCCGCCGGTGAAGTTCCCGCCGCGCTGCGCACGCCGGGGGTCACGGTTTTTGACTGCCCGCTGAAAGAGATCGCAAAGGGCATCGAGGGGGGCCGCGAAAACATGGTCGCGGCGGGCCTGATTGCCGGTCTTGTCGGCTTGCCGGTTGACGCACTTCTTGATGTGGTGACCAGCAAGCTTAGCAAAAAGGGAAAAGTGGCAGTTTCCGCAAGCCACGCCGCGATCCGGGCGGGCATGACCGCGGCCCTTGCGAGCCCCCGCAGCTATCCGCTGACGCCTTCAACACCGCACGACACCACACGCTGGCTCCTTACCGGAAACGAGGCGGTCGGGCTGGGCGCGATTCGCGGCGGTGTACGCTTTGCGGCCGCCTACCCGATCACGCCGGCAACCGAAGTGCTTGAATACCTGGCGCCCGCGCTGACCAGCGTCGGAGGCTCGTTGTTGCAGGCCGAGGACGAACTGGCGTCGATCAACATGACCATCGGCGCCTCGTTCGGCGGCCGCCCGGCGTTGACGGCGACGTCCGGGCCGGGACTGGCCCTGATGATGGAGGGGCTTGGTCTGGCCGCGGCTGCAGAAATTCCGGCGCTGGTGGTTGACGTCATGCGGGCGGGCCCGTCGACCGGTATCGCCACCAAATCCGAACAGTCCGACCTCAACATCGCCGTTTACGGCTTTCATGGGGACGCGCCCCACGTGGTCGTCGCCCCGACCAGCGTCGCCGATTGCCTGTTCACGGCGCAATGGGCGGTTCATCTGGCCGAAACCCTGCAAACCCCCGTGATCCTGTTGTCGGATCAGTCGCTTGGACAGGCCAGGGTGTTGATAGAACGGCCCGCCGACATCCACTTTCTGAGCGGGCGAAAGACTCTGGAACCGAACGAGGACGCGCCC
>CAYXNM010000165.1:0-5559 GCA_964466385.1 uncultured Rhodobacter sp.
CTCAGATCAACCCTTCGGAGCGAAAACTGAAGGTTTCCTCTTTTCCGATCACCAGATGATCGTGAACGACCACGCTCAAAACCTCGCCCGCGGCCTGAATTTGTCGCGTCATCGCGATGTCCGCGTCCGACGGTGTCGGGTCGCCCGAGGGATGGTTGTGAACAAGAATGATTGCCGAGGCGTTATGTGAAAGCGCCCGTTTCAAAACTTCGCGCGGATAAACGGGCACGTGGTCAACGGTGCCTTTTTGCTGCTCCTCATCCGCGATCAGAACATTCTTTCGATCCAGAAACAGCACGCGAAACTGCTCGTGCGGCTGATGGGCCAGCGCGGTTTTGCAATAGACCAGCAACGCCTCCCAACCCGACAGAACCGGTTTGTCGATGACCCGCGCGCGGGCCATTCGGTGGGCCGCTGCCTCGACAATTTTCAATTCCTGAATGACGGTCAGGCCAACCCCCTTGATCTGGCCAAGACGATCCGGGGTTGCCGCCAGAACCAGATTGATATCGCCAAGGTCGGCAATCAGCCGTTTTGCAAGCGGCTTGACGTCCTGGCGGGGAATGGCGCGAAACAGGAGCAGTTCCAAAAGCTCGTAATCGGGCATGGCCGCAGCGCCCCCGTCCAGAAACCGCGCCCGCAGGCGTTCCCGGTGACGCTTGCGGAAATGCGGGTCATCCGAGGCGCCCGTGCTGACCGGCGTCACCGGGGCGAAACCCGGCAGGGGCATTTCTGCAAATTCCGATGAGAGCGGCGGGGACGACATGCCTCAACATCGGCCCTCCAAGGTTAATAAGGCGTTAATCGACGGCCCAGGTCGGGTAAAAACCGCCCGCGGGCGACAGCGTGAAAATCTCGTACCCTGTTGCGGTCACACCAATTGAATGTTCCATCTGCGCCGACAGGGATTTGTCCTTGGTCACGGCGGTCCAGTCGTCGCCCAGAACCTTGGTGCCCGGACGACCCAGATTGACCATCGGTTCAATCGTGAAAAACATGCCTTCCTGCAAGACCGCGCCCGCCCCCCAGTGGCCATAATGCAGGACATTGGGCGCGGAATGAAACACCCGCCCCAGCCCGTGCCCGCAGAAATCACGCACGACGGAACAGCGCTTGGCCTCGACATAGGTCTGGATGGCCGCCCCGATATCGCCGAACGTGTTCCCGGGTTTGACCTGATCGATCCCCAGCATCAGGGCGTCATGTGTGATCTGGATCAAACGTTCGGATTTGCGGTTCATCCGGCCCGCGACATACATCCGCGAGGTATCCCCGTACCATCCGTTCAGAATGCAAGTGACATCGATGTTCAGGATATCCCCGTCCTTCAGTTTCTTTTCAGACGGAATCCCGTGGCAAACCACGTGGTTGATCGAGATGCAGCTTGATTTCGGATAACCGCGATAGCCCAGGGTCGCGGGGATCGAGCCGTTCGATGTCATGAAATCATGCAACAGATCATCCAGACGTTCGGTCGTTACGCCCGGCTTGACGTGCTCGGCGATCATATCAAGCGCCCGCGCCGCCAGTTCGCCGGCCGCGCGCATGCCTGCGAAATCTTCGCTGGTATGAATTTCGATCCCGTCCCTGTTCAGACGGCCCCTTGTCTGGCCTTCCACGGTGCGCCTCGCAATTGCTGTCATTCCCGCCTTGATAGGCCCGTTCGGCGGGGGTTTCCAGACTCCGGACAAAAAATTCACGTCCTTTCCGGGGTGATCCTTTCGGATATCTTCATTTCCCGAACCGTAATGCCGCTTGTGTAACAGAGCATCTCTACCCCTGCACGCTGCGCCAGTTGAAACGCCCTGAAATACGCCGGATCGATATCGCCGGCGATTTGAAACCGATCGCAATCGGTCCGCTGCACCACATAAAGCATGACCGCGCGATGACCCGCTGCAACCATGTCCGAAAGTTCGGCAAGGTGCTTTGCGCCGCGTTTGGTCACGCTGTCGGGAAACTCCGCCAGCCCGGTTTCGCGCATCAACGAGACCGCCTTGACCTCGACATACACATCCTGCTTGTCCGGACCCGCCAGCAGAAAATCTATGCGGCTGTTCTGGCCGTATTTCACCTCGCTTCTGATAGTCGCATACCCGGCAAGTTCCGGGATCAGCCCATGGGCAAGCCAACCCCCGACCAGCTTGTTGGGCATGGATGTATCCACGCAGGCAAAATGCGCGCCTGGCATTTCGACGAGCTTCCAGCTGTAGCGCAGTTTCCGTTTTGGATCGTCATTGCGTTCCACCCATAGCGTCGCGCCGGGTTCCGCCAGTCCGGTCATCGCGCCGGGATTGGCGCAATGCGCGGTTGTGCGCGTGCCATCAACCAATTCGATGTCCGCCAGAAACCGCTTGTAACGCCGGATCAGGCGGGCCTGCTCAAGAGGGGTTTGAAACTTCATGATCTGGTCCTATACGTCAGGTGAAGCGACAACAAGTTCGGGCACGAGATGGGCAATCCAACGGCTGCAATGCTGGTCATCGGCGACGAGATTCTTTCCGGGCGCACCAAAGACGCAAACCTTGGTCATCTGGCGCAACAACTGACCAACATCGGTGTCGATCTGAAAGAAGCGCGTGTCGTTGCCGATGTTCACGACCAGATCGTCGACGCGGTCCGCGCGCTCAGCAGGAAATGGGATCACGTTTTCACGAGCGGCGGCATCGGGCCGACGCATGACGACATCACCGCCGACGCCATTGCCGATGTCTTCAATGTCGGGATCGACGTGCGCGCAGACGCGCTGGCCCTGCTGCGCGACCACTACGCCCGGACCGGAACCGACCTCAACGCTGCCAGAATGCGCATGGCCCGTATTCCGGCAGGTGCCGTGCTTATCGACAATCCGGTTTCCATCGCGCCGGGGTTTACCCTTGAAAACGTGCATGTGATGGCCGGCGTTCCGGCGATATTCCAGGCCATGGTCGCCTCGGTTCTGCCGTTGATGACCGGTGGCGAGCCTCTTTTGTCGCGCACCATCCGGATCGACCTACCCGAGGGCGAGATTGCAACCGCGCTTCGCAATATTGCGAACCGGTTTCCAAACGTCGCCATCGGCTCCTACCCCTTTATTCTGGATGGGCGGTTTGGCAGCAATATTGTCTTTCGCTCGGCCGATCCTGACGATATGGGCGCGGCAATCGAGGCCATGATGGTTCTTGCCCCAACGGGGCGTGAGCTATGACCGACGCGCTGTCCGAACGGGATTTTCAAAGGGCCATGGACGCAACCTGGTCGCCGGCGGAAATCATTGGGACCGAACCCTGGACATTGCGTCGAGGGCTTGGTGGTGGCAAGCGGGTGTCCGCCGCAACCACCGATCGCGCCGTTGATCAGGCAGAGATCGACCTTGCCGTGTCGGCCATGTGCGCAATGGACCAAACCCCGACCTTCATGATCCGCAACGGCAACGAGGATCTGGACCGTCAGCTGGACAATATGGGATTTTGTCTGGTTGACCCGGTTCTTATCCTGTCCGGCCCGGTCGAAAACATCGCCAAGATCGACCCCGCACCGCTGGCGGCGATTCCCTCGGTCGAGCCGCTTGCGCTGATGGAGGAGCTTTGGATCAGGTCCGGCATTAATCAGGGCCGGATCGACGTTACATTGCGAACCCACGGGCCAAAAACATGGCTGTTCAGCCGCCACGACGACAAACCGGCAGGCGGCGCCTTTGCGGCGGTGTCGGGAAGGATCGCCATGGTCCATGCCCTGTTCGTCATACCCGCTCAGCGGCGTGCGGGCGTTGGAAGAAACCTGATGGGACGCGCTGCGATCTGGGGCCGGGAAAACGGCGCGACCGACCTTGCCGTTGTGACGACCGGCGAAAACCTGCCGGCGCAGGGGTTGTTCAGGGGTCTTGGCATGGAAATCGTCGGCAATTATCATTATCGAATAAAATGAAGGGGTTGAAAGCACCATGAAAGAAAAACCGGTTCACGCGCTCGATTTACCGATGGTGGATCCGCTGCCCGCAGAAACACAGCGGTATTTCGACATCTGCGTTGAAAAGCTGGGGTTCGTTCCCAACGTCCTTTCGGCTTACGCGTTTGACATTGAAAAGCTTAATGGTTTTACGGCGATGTACAACAATCTGATGCTGGGCGAAAGCGGCCTGAGCAAGTTGGAGCGAGAGATGATCGCCGTTGTGGTTTCCTCGATAAACCACTGTTTTTATTGCCTGACCGCCCATGGTGCGGCCGTTCGTCACCTTTCCGGCGACCCGGTTCTGGGTGAAGTTCTGGTCATGAATTACCGCGCCGCCGATCTGCCCGCGCGTCAAAAGGCAATGTTGGATTTTGCGGCCAAAATGACCGAAGAAAGCCACAAGATCGAGGAACCGGACCGCCAGAAACTGCGCGATTGCGGGTTTTCGGATAGGGATATCTGGGACATTGCCTCGGTCGCGGGGTTTTTCAACATGTCCAACCGCGTCTCCTCGGCTGTGGATAAACAGCCGAACTTGGAGTATCATTCTCAAAACAGATGATGTCAAAACCGCTTACACTCAGCCTTGTGGCAATCTGTGCGCCCGTCCTGGCGGCCGCGGCACCTGTTTTTCAGTTCCCGCAAAACGCCGCACCCGCGTTCGAAGCCAGCCAACCACGCGCGACGATACAACTGGCCGTCGGGCCATTTCTCGATGGCAATGTGGCCGCAACGGTCGCCGAGGGGTCCATCCGGCATCAGGTCTGGAAAACGCCCCGGCCAGATGCCGACACGCTGTCCCTGATCGCACCACTGCGTGACCAGTTGAAACGGGCCGGGTTTTCCATTCTTTACGAGTGCGCAACGCGCGGATGCGGCGGGTTTGACTTTCGGTTCAACACCGATGTCGTTGCCGAGCCGGATATGCACGTTGACCTCGGCGATTTTCGCTATCTCGTGGCCTCGGCCCCTGACGACATCGACGAAACCTTCATCAGCCTTCTGGTCAGCCGCAGCCCCGAGCAGGGCTTTGTGCAGGTCATAACCGTCAGCAAGCCGACCGACGCACAAGGCACCGTGTCGCTTTCCACCAAGAGCATTTCGGACGATCCGGCTGAAGACAGTGAACAGGGCATTGCCGGGTTATTGGTGGATAACGGCAGCGCGGTTCTTGAAGGGCTGGAATTCGGCAAAGGCTCGGCCGATCTCAGTGGGCATCCCGCCAGTTCACTTCAGGAACTTGCAACGTTTCTGACCAGTCATCCGAACGACCTTGTCGTCCTGGTTGGCCACACCGACGCGACAGGGTCGCTGAAACGCAATGTGGAATTGTCGCGAGAACGCGCTGTGTCGGTCATGAATCGGCTGATCGCCAGTTACGGCGTCAACAGCGATCAGTTGTCCGCCGAGGGTGTCGGATTTTTGTCACCCCGCGCGACCAACGCTACGCCGGAAGGCCGGGACAGGAACCGCCGGGTCGAGGTTGTTCTGACCTCGGGCCATTAGGGCAGAGACCGCGAAACTTTGCTGCGGCTTCAGCCGCTTGCAAACAGAACCACACTTGACGGCGCGTCGCAAAACCCCGGATATTTCGCGCACTTCGCGCTGGCGGCGTGTGGTTTACAGGTC
>CAYXNM010000166.1:0-5556 GCA_964466385.1 uncultured Rhodobacter sp.
GTTTGCGCGTGCCCACCATCAGTTCGTGGTTCCGGTCATGTGGTCAAGCCCATGAAACCGCGTACGTTTCGCGGAAGATCAGATGGTGGAGGCCCTGACCACCGCCCCTGCGCCCCGATAAAAGGCCATCATTGGCGCCGTCCGGTCACTTGCCGCGCGTGTCCCTCACCCGCACCGCCTTGCCTTCGGAACGGGGTATTTCGCCGGGCTTGCGGACGCGCACCTCGCAACTGACGCCGATCAGCGATTTGATGTTGTGGCGCACCATGCCGGCCAGTTCACCGCTGTCCAGGCCCGCGTTTTCCAAAGGTTCGACCTCGACCGCCATTGCATCCATGGCACCATCGCGGAAAAGCTCGATCTGGTAATGTGGCGAGACACCTTTCAGCCCGACCAGCACGCTTTCGATCTGGCTGGGAAAGACGTTGACCCCGCGCAGGATCATCATGTCGTCGTCCCGCCCGGTCACACGTTGAATGCGAACATGCGTGCGCCCGCAGGCACAAGGCTCATCCGTCAGCCGCGTGATGTCGCGGGTGCGGTAGCGGATCATTGGCATCGCTTCCTTGGTCAGCGTGGTGATGACCAGTTCGCCCGCTTCGCCCATGGGCAAGGGTTCCAGCGTTTCGGGGTCGATCACTTCAAAAAGGAAATGATCCTCCCATCCATGGAGGCCAGCGCGCGCCTGTTCGCATTCGCACGCAACGCCCGGGCCCATGATTTCCGAGAGGCCATAAATATCGACCGAGGTGATCCCAAGGCGCTGATCAAGCGTATGGCGCATCTCCTCGGACCAGGGTTCCGCCCCGAACAGGCCGCACCGCACCGGCAATTTCGCGATATCGACGCCAAGGCTCATCGCCACTTCGGAAAGGTTAAGCGCATAAGACGGGGTTGCGCAAAGCACGGCGGGTTCGAAATCTTTCAGCAATGTGATCTGCCGTTCGCTGCCGCCGCCCGAAATGGGGACAACGACGCAGCCAAGGCGCTCGGCCCCCGCATGGGCCCCCAGGCCGCCGGTGAACAGACCGTACCCATAGGCGTTGTGAACGATGTCGCCCGGTCGGGCGCCCGCTGCCGCCAGCGAGCGCGCCATCAGATCCGCCCATCGGTCAAGATCGCCCGACGTATACCCCACCACGGTCGGTTTGCCCGTTGTTCCGCTGGAGGCATGCAGCCGCGCGAGTTTCTGAACGGGGGTTGCGAAAATGCCAAAGGGATAGTTTTCACGCAGATCGTTTTTGACTGTGAACGGAAAATGCCGGATATCTTCGCGGGTCTTGAGGCGCGAAGGCTTCACGCCTGCCTTGTCAAAGGCCTTTGTGTAATGGGGGACGTTTTCACAGGCCCGCGTCAGTGACCAGCGCAAACGGTCGGCCTGAAGATCCGCCAGCTCCGTCCGGGACATGGTTTCCACGTCGGGCGCGAACATGAACTCCGGGTCCTGATGCTCTTGCAGTGCGGTCATGGTCGTCTCCTTGTCGTTCGGTTATTTCGCGGCCCATCCGGGTTTTATTCCCGCCGCGCTCGTGCCGGCCCCCCGCGCGGGCATGCGGTTGAGCGCGTATCCCTGATTGAAAGCCGCCTTTGTGATCAACACGTATTTGAAGCTCCAGCCTGCCAACATTGCCAGCAGGCCCGCCAGTATCAGAGCAACCGGTACGAAAGCCGAGGCCGCCAGAAGCAGGAGGACGAGCGCAAGACCCGCCCGGCGCAAGGCCGCCGGCCGCGCGCCATCAAGGGCCGCGAGCGCACCGACAGGCGCACCGTCGCGACCAAGTGCCGCACGATAACGGCGCCACAGGAAATACCGCAGCAAAACCGCGGCCAGCAACACGGCACCCAGACCGACGGGCATCGCACCGCCCTGCCCCACCCCTATCGCCAACGCCGCAAAGAGGCCGGTCCCTTCGGTCAGCCCGGTGGCCACGATCAGGGAAACGATTTCCGGTTGCCGCCACGCGGGAATGCCCTTTGACGCTTTGAGGATCCGCCCCTGCGCATAGACGAAAAACCATCCACACAACAGCGCCAGCGAACCCAGCACGGTCGAATGCAAAAGCCAACCCAGCCCGCCAAGGCCCAGAAAGGGCATGGCGGCGATCGCTTCGCGGCTCATCCAGCTGCGCTGAGGGTGGCGAAAGACGTTGAGGAACCGGAACGGACGCCCGATTTCCAGCCACACACAGCTCAACCCCGCTCCAACCAGCGCCAGCGCCAGAAAAAGCGCGGGCCAGACCATGGGCGCGAACAGCCCCGCGACCATCGTCGCTGTGAACAAGCCGGTCCCCGTGCCCCCGAGAATGAAGTTTCCCGCCGCGCGCCAGTCCCAGTTTTCCTGCATTTGCGGTGACACCTGCGCAAGCCCCACAGGATCGGCGGCCAGCGGGACCGGCGCGTCGGACGATGCCTCCGCCGTATTCCCTGCGTAAAGATACATGATGCCCGGCCCCGTTCCCAGTTCCTCGTGCATCTTGAAATGACGGTTTTCACGCAACATCACCGACACATTGCTGTCGGGATCCTCGACATCGCCAAAATGCAGGGCATCCGCGATGCACGAGTTTACACAGGCCGGCGTTGCCTTCGGATCCACGCCCGGCACCAGCCCCGCGGCCAGACCGTCATCGATCCTGTCAACGCAAAACGTGCATTTCTGGGCCACACCGATGCGCCTTGGGTCTTCGCGCAACGCCTCATGCGCCATGGTCTTGCCGCCATAGGCATGCGCCGGGTCGTCAACCCGGAACCGCGCCTGATAGGGGCACGCAACGGCGCAATAGGAACATCCGATGCAGATGTCATAATCAATCGTGACGATCCCGTCATCGCGCTTGCGCGTCGCAGTCGAGGGGCAAACGTCAAGGCAGGGAGGATCCTCGCAATGCATGCAGCCAACGGGCATGAAGGCGCGGCGCACGTCGGGGAATTCTCCGGTTTCAAAGTCCAGCACCTTGCGCCACTGAACCCCCGGCGCGGTCGCGTTCTGGTGCTTGCAGGCCGAGGTGCAGGTCTGACAGCCAACGCAGCGGTTGAGGTCGGCAACGATCGCATAACGGGTCATGCGCGCCCCCCGATCCGGCGCACCGCGACCTTGACCAGATCCGCGCCCGAACCGGTTGAATCCGTCAGTTCCAGCAACATCGGCATCAGCGCATTCATGCTGGGCCGGTGCATGTCCTTGGCATAAGGTGTTTTCCAGTGGTCAAATTGCCCGATCATCAAGAGCGTATCCGGCCTGATCCCCTGACGCAGGGAAACCGCGCCCTTGGTCTTGCCGTTGGGCGAGGTGATCTCGACAAGATCACCTTCCGCCAGGCCAAGCATGGCCGCGGCTTTCGGGTTCATGACCACCCCTTCATGACCGGCGATGTTTTTGGCCACCTCGTCGATCATCTGAAGGCCCACATTGCCGCCCCATGAATACTGCATCGAACGCGCCGTGATCGCCCAAAAGGGATAATCGCCGATCCTGACGTCAAACGCATCTTCCAGCGCCTCTTCCCACAGACCCGGCAGGTCGTTCCAGTGCGGCATCGGCTGATATTCTTTCAACTGGCGGTCCCACCAGGTGATCCCGGTTTCATGCAGGCGTGCCTTCAGTTGTTGGCCGATCCGCATCAGGCGTTCCTGATAGGGCAGCTCAAAACGCAGACCCTGATCCCTGAGCGCGGGATAAAGATACCATTGCAGCCTTGGGAACTCTTTGACCCTGAACCCGTGTTCGCGATAATACTCAAGGCCCTGCGTCTCGGCCCCGCCGGTCAATTCGGCACTGGCCGCGCGACAGATATTGTCCCAGATCGCTTCGGGTTCGTGGGGCTGATCGAGCGGCAGAGAAAAATCATACCCCTCGCCAAACAGGCGCACACCGGCGGCGCCCTTGTTGATCGCGGTGTTGTATTCCTCAAGCAGCCCGGTGCGCGCGGCAAGCTGCGTTGATATCCACGAAAAATCCCGCGCCTCGCCTTGCGGCGCGCTGGCCGGATCACGCAGCGCAAATCCCTGATAATCCCAGAACTGTTCAACGTATTTCGACCCGCCAAGGCGGATCAGTTGCAAGCCTTCCAGATCGGTGCATTCGGGCAGCAGGATGTCGGCGGTATGGTTGGTTTCATCCATCGTATAGGCAAAGCAGACCGTGAAGGGAAAGTTCGCCATGACGTCGCCGACGGCCTTGGTGTCCCAGAACGATATGGCCGGGTTTGTGCGGTAAACGAACCAGACGTCGGGCGGCGTTGGCGTCGGCAAGTGGTCAAAGCCTTCCTGTTGCATCATCCAGGCCAGATGGGTCGGCCCCAAAGCCGCTGACCACGGCGAATTCGCCGCCAGCGGCACCAGCGTCTGATGGGCGTGCCGGGTGGTCGAGCGGGATTTCCAACTGTCCTTTTCCGTCGGGTTCATCGGGTAATGCATGAACCCGTCGGGGCCGGGGGTGACGCTGCTCCAGCGGTTATCCGCCGGACGGTTGAGGCGCACGGTCGTGCCAAGGGTTCCGCCGGGCACTTCCAGACCGCCCACAAGACAGGCCAGAAGGGTGCGCGCCCACACACATTCATACCCGCCCCAGCCATTGTTGACGGTCTTGCCAAGCGAGATCGACACCGGCCGGAACGGCAATTCGCGGCCCTCGACTTCGATCATTTCGCCCACATGCGCGTGGTCAAGGAACTGCGCCGCCGTTTCACGAACCGAGCGTGTCGGCACGTCACATATTTCCGCCGCCCATTCCGACGTAAAGCCCGCGACGTGATCGACAAGATGCGCGAATGCGGTTTTGCAAAGCGTATCCTTATGGGTCCAGACGGCATCGTCAGGGCCGGTTTCCTGTCCGGAGACCTTGAATTCACCTTCAAGCGCTGGGTCCACGTCCGTTGAGTCATAGGGCAGCGCCGTGCTGGTTTTCGTGTCCCAAATCAGGGGTTTGCCACTGTCCGGATCGCGCAGGTAGAACCCGTTCGGGGCGATCAGATAGGGCGACGACGTCATTTCCTTGAGGAAAGGCAGGTCAAGACGTCCCCGGTCGACCTCGTGCAAAAGGTGATGCACCATCGCAAACATGAAGGCGGCATCAGTCTTGGGTTTGATCGGCACCCATTCCGCCGAGCACGCCCCGGTGACAGACAGATGCGGCTCGACCTGAATGCGTTTGACGCCGCGCGCGCGGGCATCCGCGTGCCGCTTGACGCCACAAACACCGCCCGACGCCTCGACATTGGCGCCAAAGGATACGATCAACTCGCAAAGTGGTGTGTCGGGTGAAACCGTGAAGGCGCGGTGCCAAAGCTCGCCGTAAAGATGTTCGGAATGATAGCATTTGACGCCCTGACCGGACCCAAAGCTCATATCAACCGGGCCCCAGGCCGACAGAAAGGCCGGGAAGGTTCCCATATAGGCCGTGGGCGTGCCGCCGCCGCCGAAACTGGCCGCAACACGGGGGAACCCGCTGTCGTCATTGACCCCATTTGCGCGCGCCGCGTTCAGCTTGGCAGCGATGGCTTCAAGCGCCTCGTCCCAGGTGACCGGCTTGAACCCCGGGTCCTGATCGCGCCCCTT
>CAYXNM010000167.1:0-4094 GCA_964466385.1 uncultured Rhodobacter sp.
CCCCGGCGTGGCGCGCCTTTTCCGGACCATCCGGTTTGAAAGGCCGGCGTCTGCCTCACTTGCCCAGCGCGCGTTTTCGCGCGGGTCGATCCAGTACCCGGTCGACATAGGCGTTGAGCGTTCCGTCGCCGATTTCAAACCCGGCGCTGCGGCCCCAGCTGGCACAGTGAACCGTGACGATATCGGCGACCGTGAACAGGTCGCCCATCAGGAATTCCTTGTCGCCCAACCGTTTGGCCAGCGTATTCATTGATCGTGCGTATTCCCATTTTAGCGTTGGCTTGATCGCCGGGACACGCTTTTCTTCGGGAAGAACAAAGCTGTTTCGCGCCGCGGTCCACAGAACCGCGTCCATCTCGTCGCAGGCAAATTGTGTGAAACTGTCCTGAAGGGCGCGCTGGGTCGTTCCGGCGGGAAATGTCAGTTTGCCGTGCCGGTCGGCGAGGAACTGGATGATCGCAACGCTGTCAGAGATCGTCGCGCCATCGACCAGCAGGACGGGAACCTTTCCCGACGGGTTCAACGCGCGGACTTCGTCAGATCGGGGGGCTGCGGGGACGTGTTCAAATTCCAGACCCATCTCTTCGATTGCCCAAAGGACACGGAAAGATCTGTTCCCCTTGCCGCCATATAGTTTCATCTTCATTCAAACCTCATGATTGTGCGCTCATCGCGATTCGGATCAGCGCGCGTTCCAGCAACGGATGCGCGGGCGCTGGACGGGAACTGCGCAGGGCCAGATCGGTGTCTGTCAGAATGCCCAGCGCGGTCTCGATCTTTCTGGCCCCAAGAGCGCGGGACTGGCGAATCATACGGTCGCGCCGGGGGCCGAAAACAGGCGGTTTGCAGGCGTTCAAGCCAGCTTCCGGGCCGTTTTTGTGGATCGCCGCCATGTGAAGCGCCCTGAAATGGCGCGTTGCACCGATACAAATCGATGTCGGGGTCAGGCCCTGCCCTTTGAGGCGCGCGATCAAGGGGCCGATTTCGGCAATGCGCGCTTCCGAAATGGCGTGGAGAGCGTCATCCAGCGTCGAATCGATTGTCATCGGGGCGCAGGCCGCCACGTCCTGGCGGCTGACCGGCGCGTTCTGGCCAAGTGTATAAAGGGACAGTTTTTCGACCGTTTGCAAGAAATCACCCGGCTCCAGCGCGCGCGAAAGCGTCGTCAGATCGTCGCGTGCGTCTTTTTGAATGTCCGCCAACCCCGCTTTCGCAAGGATCGCCGCCACTTCCTGCGGGTTTGGGGGATCGGAGTATACCGCGATGGCAACCGCGTTCCGGTGCGTCTCAAAGAACTTGCGCAGGCTCGAACGCGCAGTCAGCTGGCCCGCCGTCACGACCAGCATTGCGTCGCCTTCGCGCCAGTCCGAAAGGACCGCTTCGAGCGTTTTTGTCAACGCGTCCGTCGCATCTTCCAATAGGACAACGCGGGGTCCGGGGAAAAACCCCTGTGATTTGATGCCGTCCGCAAGCATCGCACCGTCCTTGCGGACGTCAGCGGCAGTCAGGCGCGTCAACCGCATTTCTTCGACGCCGTTCGCGCCAAGGACTGCGTGGACAACCTGTTTGCGGCGCTGTGCAATCCGCATCGCGTCGGGGCCGTGGATCAAAAGACCGGCGCGGGTCGTGTCAGGAGCGTTGAAAAATCCGGTCGCCTCGCGCCCCGAGTATTTCATTCCACCCAACTTTCGGCGGTCGAGGTAAGACGAAGGACGATCTTGTGCGCCAAGGACGCGATCAGGCGCGTCCGGGCATCATGACGAGAAGCCATGCTGGCGGCGGTTTCCGCGCTGCTGGAAAACCCCGCAACATCCGAAAGCGTGTCCTCAAAGACAATCTCACCGCTGGTCCGGCTTGTTACAGAGATTGTTGCCTTGCCAATCAGGGTGTTCCGGTCAAGCGAGGTCGCCGTGGTCAGGGTCAGGCTCTCTTCTGTGACCGAAAGCTCGACCTTGGTTGAATAAAGGGCGTTCGGTCCGGCGCGTCCCAGTTCTTTTTCGAGCGTTTCCAGCAGGTTGAACCCGTCTTCGCTTTCGATCAGTTCAAACCGGATGTTGCCCCGCAGGGCGCGCGCGGGGTTGCCGCTCTTGTAAACGGGCACAAAGCCGCAGGCGGCCAGCGGCAAGGCCAGCGCGGTCAGCAGGAGTCTTCGGCGTTCATACGACAACATTCACGATCCGGCCCGGTACAACGATCAGTTTCCTAATGGGCTTGTCTTGCAGAAACTTTTGCACAGCCTGATCCTTGAGCGCCAGTTTTTCAACCTCTTCTTTCGGCATCTCCTTTGGAACGGTGATTTCCGACCGCCGTTTGCCGTTCACCTGAATGGGCAAAGTCACCGTGTCATCAACCAGCAAAGCAGGATCTGCCTTTGGCCACGGTGCGGTTGTGACCAGGCCTTCACCGCCCAGAGCCTGCCAGACTTCCTCGGCCAAGTGGGGGGTCATGGGCTGCATCAGGCGGGCCATGACCATAAGGGCCGCGCGTTTCGCCGCGTTGCTGGCGTTTGATTTCGCAATCGTGTTGGTAAACGCGTAAAGGCTGGCGACCGATTTGTTGAAGGCGAAATCCTCGATCCCGCGCGTGACCTGGTCAATCGCGCGGGCCGTTTCGCGTTCAAGGTCTGCATCCGGCGCACCGGAGCCGTTCGCCTCGGTCAGGTCGGATGTCATGCGCCAGACGCGTTGCAAATGCTTCCATGCGGCCTCGGCCCCGGCGGCGGTCCATTCGACGTCGCGTTCCGGCGGGCTGTCGCTCATCACGAACCAGCGTGCGGTGTCTGCACCGTATTGATCGATGATGTCGGCAGGGTCCACGACGTTTTTCTTTGATTTCGACATCTTGATGATGGGGCCGACCTCGACCGGAGCGCCGGTTTCGCGCAAGGTCGCGCCATTCTCACCCAGCAAAACCTCGTCAGGAGTCCGCCAGACCGGGCGGTTGTCCCCGTCACGCGTTGCATAGGTTTCGTGCGTCACCATGCCTTGCGTGAACAGCGCATTAAACGGTTCAATCGCCGACTTCGGCAAATGGCCGGTCAGGTTCATCGCGCGGGCAAAGAATCGCGAATAGAGCAGATGCAGGATCGCGTGTTCGATGCCGCCGATATACTGATCGACATTCATCCAGTATTCGGCGTCGGCCGCAACTGTGGGCGTCTCGGCCCGAGGCGATGTGAACCGCGCGAAATACCAGGACGAATCAACGAACGTGTCCATCGTGTCGGTTTCGCGCTTGGCCGCTTTGCCACATTTCGGGCAGGGAACATCGCGCCAGGTCGGGTGGCGGTCCAAAGGGTTGCCCGGCGTTTCAAAGGTCACGTCCTGGGGCAGTTCGACCGGCAGGTTCTCTTTCTTTTCGGGCACGACACCGCATTCGGGACAGTGAACCACCGGGATCGGGCAGCCCCAGTAGCGCTGGCGGGACAGCCCCCAGTCGCGCAGGCGGTACTTTGTGATTCCCTTGCCCCAGCCCTCGTCCTCGGCAAAAGCGATGGTCGCGTCGATCGCCTCCTGCCCCGAGGCCCGATCCAATCCCGCAAAGTGGTCGACCCATTGCACGGTTTCGGTTTTCGGCGGAACAAAGGCCAGATCGGCAACGGGTGAGGGGTCTTCGAGCGCGAAAAACGTGTCGATGACCGGCAGATCATATTTGCGGCAGAAATCGAGATCCCGCTGGTCATGCGCAGGGCACGCAAAAATCGCACCGGTTCCGTATTCCATAAGGATGAAATTGGCGATCCAGACGGGCAGCTCCCAGTCGGGGTTCAACGGATGTTTGACCTTTATGCCCGTATCAAAGCCCAGCTTGGGGGCGGTCTCGATCGCTTCTTCCGTGGTGCCGCCCTTGCGCGCCTCTATATTAAAGGCCGCAATTTTCGGGTTTTCCGCCTCCAGCGCCTTGGCGATCGGATGGTCGGGCGAGATGCCGACAAAGGATGCGCCCATCAAGGTGTCGGGACGAGTCGTATAAACCTCGATCGGGTCGCCGCCATCTGTACGCTCAAAGGCAAACTGCAAGCCGCGGGATTTGCCGATCCAGTTGTCCTGCATCAGCCGAACTTTGGAGGGCCAGTCCTTCAACCCGTCCAATGC
>CAYXNM010000167.1:4194-5399 GCA_964466385.1 uncultured Rhodobacter sp.
ATCTCGCGCGACCAGTCGAGCGAGAAACCCAATGGCTTCAGCTGCGCTTTCATGTCGGCGATGTTCTGAAAGGTCCATGTCGCCGGGTGAATGCCCTTGTCCATCGCGGCATTTTCTGCGGCCAGCCCGAAGGCATCCCAGCCCATGGGGTGGAGCACGTTCAGACCTGTTGCAGATTTGTAACGCGCGACCACATCGCCCATCGTATAGTTGCGCACATGTCCCATGTGAATGCGCCCCGACGGATAGGGAAACATTTCAAGGACATAGTATTTTTGCCGGTCAGAATCGCGGGTCGTTTTGAAAACCCCGGCATCTTCCCACGCTTTTTGCCACTTGGGTTCAACAACACGCGCGTTGTAGCGAGACATCACTTATTCCTTGTCACAACGTCGCCGGACGCACCGCTTTGGCGACGGTTTCTTACCAGATAATTCGAAACCTGTGGATAGGTCTAGAGATTGCTGTCGGCAATGCGAATCTGACGCGCGCGCGTCAGGATGGCATCCTCGATCGCGCGGATGGTGTCGCGGTTGGCCGGCCCGGATTTACTGACCAGAGCGACCCGGAGCGACCGCGCGTCCAGCGCCGGGTCCTGGATGTAGACCGTGGCGCGATAACTGCGGGACGAACCCTTGGCGCGACCCCAACCCATTACAATCACGCCAGAAAACGGGTCCGCAGCCTCGACGGGCAGGAATGAAAGAACGTCAAGGGCGGCGTTCCAGATATACTTGTTGACCCCGATCGTGACGTTGGGGTCATCGACGTTGAGAAACAGATTCAGAATCGAACCGGTGTCAAAGGCCTTTTCCTTGCCCGATTTGAGGTCGGGTTCCTCGCCCGTCCCCTTCATCCCGCTCAGAAATCCGCCGCCGCTGCATCCCGACAGGACCAAACCCGCCATAACGAGGGCGAGAATGCGTGTTCTTGGTTTCATCGAGGTGATCCCCTGCACTATGACACTGGCGTCAACGCGTGTGTATCGGCTTGATTATCGTCAAACAAGAACTTTCCGAGAAAGCGGATGCGCCAAGTTGCCGAAACGCACTGTGGCATCTCTGCATCATAAACCGGTCCAATGTGAATCCCAAGACGTGGTTGCTTGACCCTGACCGCCCAAACTGTGATTTATCAATCCACTCAATTTGGATTCCCTGAATTGAGGTGCACCTTTAACTTTAACGAGGGAAAACAATGAAAAA
>CAYXNM010000168.1:0-5391 GCA_964466385.1 uncultured Rhodobacter sp.
ACCACAAGAAAAAGAACGATGGTGAAAAGAGGGCGAAATAAACCGCGCATGGCAGACCCTTCCCATGACTGTTGGCAACGCAGATCAGTCCTGTGGGAGAACTCAACCACATTCATTCAGGCGTGTCCATCGGAGCCGATCCACACCGATTGGCGGTGTCATTTCAACTGGCTGTCCTTGCTGCCGCGCCGGTTGATGCCGCCGCGCGGCTGAAAAGCGGTGTCGCGGTCCTGCTGGCAGTCGATACACAGCTTGACCCCCGGAATGGCGGTGCGGCGCGCCTCCGGAATCGGCTCATCGCATTCCGCGCAGCGGGCCAGGCTTGCGCCTGTCACTTTCTTGCGCGCGTTCAACCGCGCCAGTTCATCGGCAATCGACGCTTCGATCTGTTCGCTGACGGCACCGTCGCGGGCCCATCCTCCGGCCATGGGGAACCTCCTGACAGGGCGATAATACGATCTGCCGGTCAGAAAATCCAGACTTGCCGATACCGGTCGACACGCCCGGACGAACAAGCGCGCGCCCGATTTCGCGCTTGCCAGCGGCGGCCGGTTCGCCAGAATGGCGGCAATTCTTATCGGGAGTATGAAACCGTGAACGACCTGACCGGAAAGACCGCCCTGATCACCGGCGCCTCGCGCGGGATAGGCGAGGCCGCCGCCCGTGAATTCGCCCGCCTTGGTGCCAACGTGGCGCTGGCAGCCCGCAGCAAAACCGAGATTAAACGGATTGCCGGCGAACTGGGCAAACAGGCGATCGCCGTGACCTGTGACGTGGCGGATGCAGCGTCGGTCCAGGACGCGGTCCGGGCCACCGTAACGACCTTTGGGTCGCTCGATATTCTGCTCAACAATGCCGGCGCCATCGATCCCATCGCGCAGATCGGAGACATCGATCCGGACGCCTGGGGACGGGTGATCGATGTCAACGTCAAGGGCGTCTATCACGGCATTCACGCAGCATTGCCCCACATGAGAAACGGCGGAACAATCCTCACCATCGGGTCAGGCGCCGCCAATTCGGCGCTGGAAGGGTGGAGCCACTATTGCGCGTCAAAAGCAGCCGTCCATCATCTTAACAGGTGCCTGCATCAGGAAAAGCACGGTCAGGGAATTCGCGCGCTGGTCCTTTCGCCGGGAACCGTTGCGACGCAAATGCAGCGCGACATCAAATCATCCGGCATCAACCCTGTCGCGCAAATGGCATGGGAGGACCACATCCCGCCAGAGTGGCCGGCCCGCGCGCTGGTCTGGATGTGCAGCCCCGATGCGGACGGCTATCTGGGCGAGGTCGTGGCCCTGCGCGACGAGGATATCCGGCGCAAGGTTGGATTGACCGCATGATCGATTTGAAAGACGAGGGCGCGCGCTGGACGATCACCCTCAACCGCCCCGAAAAAGCCAACGCCCTGAGTGTTTCGATGCTTCAAGAGCTTGACCGCGTTTTCTCGCAAGCCAGGGACAGCCGCGATTTGCGCGCCCTGATTATCACCGGCGCCGGGAACCGTGTCTTCAGCGCAGGTGCGGATCTGGGGCAGGCGAAAGGCGGGCAGGACATCACCACGAACCCGGTTTGGGAAAGCGTGTCAAACCGGTTGGCACATCTGCCCGTCCTGACGATCGCCGCCCTTAACGGCACGCTGGCAGGGGGGGCTTTTGGGATGGCGCTGGCATGTGATCTGCGCCTTGCCGTCCCAACGGCGCATTTCTTTTATCCGGTTTTGAAGAACGGTTTTCTGCCGCAACCATCCGACGTCGGACGTATGCGCGACCTGATCGGCCCCGCCCGCACCAGAATGATTCTGCTGGCCGGGCAAAAAATCGCGGCGGACGAGGCGTTGTCGTGGGGACTGATCGACAGGATCGTCGAGAGCGATCATTTCCCGGCGCAAATATCCGCGCTGACAAAGGCTGCCGAAAACGCCGGTCCGGCGGGTCTGGCGGCGATCAAAGGATTGACCGGATCCGACGTGACCCCTGAAATGCGCGCGGATTGTTATCGCGCGGTCTATCAGCAGGATTCAGACGCGTTGCAGCGCATCCGCCGTTGATGTACCGCATCAGCTTCGTCTCTCATAGCATTGGTATTACACTATTTTCAGAGTTTAATTCCGATGTGATGACACCACAGGCATTTACCCCGAAAACCCCATTGCCTGACTCACCGCTTTTTTCCAGGATTGGTACGAAGAATTCCGTTCGTTTTCCGATAGTTGCGGCTGAAATCTGACGTCCCGACTCCACTCCGCCGCGTAGACATCGGGACCGGGGCAGATCCCGCTTGACAGCCCGGCCAGATACGCCGCGCCCCGTGCTGTCGTTTCAAGCACTTTGGGGCGGTCCACGGGCGCGGCCAACTGGTCGGCGACGGCCTGCATCGTCCAGTCGCTCGCCGCCATCCCTCCGTCAACGCGCAGCACGGTTTCGCGCGCGCCCGGCCAATCCGCGCGCATCGCCTCCATCAGATCACGGGTCTGAAAGGCCACCGACTGAAGCGCCGCGCGCGCCAGATCGTTCGGACCGGTTGCACGGGTCAAACCGAACACGGCACCCCGACAGTCCGCATCCCAATAAGGCGCGCCAAGCCCGGTGAACGCAGGCACCAGAATGACCGGCTGCGTGCCGTCGGCTGCGCGCGCGAACTCACCCGCTGAGGCGGCTCTTGGCAAAACGCCCAGCCCGTCGCGCAGCCACTGAACCGCCGAACCGGCAACGAAAATCGAGCCCTCCAAAGCAAAGGTCGGCTTGCCGTCTATCTGATAGGCAATCGTCGTCAGCAGTCGGTTTTGCGAATGCACCCGGTCATCGCCCGTATTCAACAGCGCAAAACACCCCGTCCCGTAGGTCGATTTCATCATTCCCGGCTGAAAACACGCCTGCCCGACCGTGGCTGCCTGCTGATCGCCCGCAACGCCGGAAATGGGGATCGCACGGCCAAACAGCGCCGGGTCGGTGTGCCCGAAATCGCCGGTACTATCCCTGACCTCGGGCAACATGGAGCTGGGAACCTCAAACACTTCCAACAGGTCGTGATCCCAACATCCGCGTGCGATGTCATAAAGCATCGTGCGCGAGGCATTCGTTGCATCCGTTGCGTGCACGCGCCCCCCGGTCAGGCGCCAGATCAGGAAAGTGTCAATCGTTCCGAACAAAAGATCACCGGCATTCGCAGGGTGCCGCGTGCCGTCGACATGGCCAAGAATCCACCCGATCTTTGACGCCGAGAAATAGGGATCCAGCAGCAATCCCGTCTTTTCCGAAACCATTGGTTCCAGCCCCTGATCCTTCAGACTGTCGCAAAACGCTGCCGTCCTGCGATCTTGCCAGACAATCGCGTTGGAGACCGGCTTTCCAGTGTGGCGGTCCCACACAACGACCGTTTCGCGCTGGTTGGTGATGCCGATTGCCGCAACCCGGTCAGCGCGCGGATGCTCCAGCACTTCCTGGCAACAGGCCAGCGTCGTATCCCATATTTCGTCCGCATCATGTTCGACCCAGCCCGAGTTCGGAAAATGCTGGGCGAATTCCCGTTGCGCGCTGGCAATGGGATCAAGCCCCGCATCAAAAAGGATCGCGCGACTTGATGTTGTTCCCTGATCGATGGCCAGAATATGAGTCATGCAATATTTTCCTGCAGCCAGTTATCCAGCAAAGCGCGCTGGTGCGGGTCCATCCAAAGGCCGCATTTCGTGCGTCGCCAGATGATGTCTTCGGCGGTTCTGGCCCATTCACGTGTCGTCAGCCATTTCAGTTCGGCCTCCGACAATCCACACCCGAAATCGATTCCCTGTTTTTTCGTGCCGGCAAGAACGTCCCATGCCAGTGTCCCATAGCCTGCAACCAGCCGCCGGACCACGCGGTCTTTCAGAAAGGTGAAGTCGGCTTTCAGCTTTTCCTCCAGCGCAGCGTGGCCCCCATAGGGAAAATCCCCGCCGGGCAAAGGCGATCGGGCGGTCCAGGCGGACTTCTTCAACACATTGTAGGTCGCCAGCTTGTCTACGGCCTCTTCGGATAGTTTTCGGTATGTCGTGATCTTGCCGCCAAAGATCGTCATCAGGGGCAGGGTGCCGTTTTCGTCCTCGATGGCGATATGATAATCGCGCGACGCTTTGCTGGCGTCCCCGTTCAGGTCGTCGTCAAGCGGGCGAACGCCTGCGTATGTCCAGACGATATCTTCCTTCGTGACGGGCCGCTCAAGGTACTTTGAGGCGGACCGGCACAGATAATCCTGCTCGCTCTCGCTGCAATGCGCATCCCGCGGATCACCCTTGTGATCTTCGTCCGTCGTTCCGATCAGGGTGAAATCTTCGAGATAGGGAATGGCAAAGATGATTCGCCCATCGGGGTTCTGAAAAAAATAAGCGCGGTCATGCTCAAAAAGCTTTTTCGTCACGATATGCGATCCGCGCACCAGCCGGATCGGGGTTTGCCTGTGTTCGCCCTTGATGCTGCCAAGAACCGGGTTGACCCACGGCCCCGCCGCATTGACAAGCGCGCGTGCCAGAATATCGCGTTCGGAGCCATCGTTTGTGTCCATGACCGTTACGCGCCAGCACCCGGAGCGGCGCACAGCTGAAACGACTTTGGTGCGTGTATGAATGACGGCGCCCCGTTGCGCGGCATCCATCGCGTTGAGAACAACCAGGCGTGCATCGTCAACGCAACCGTCCGAATACTCGAACGCCCGAACAAGGCCGGGTTTTAGCGGACCCCCGGCAGTATCGTTGGAAAGGTTCAAAACCCGTGTTCCCAAGAGCATCCCGCGCCCGCCAAGGCTGTCGTAGAAAAACAGCCCCAGCCGCAACATCCACGCCGGGCGCATCCCCTTGACATGTGGCAGAACGAACCGCCGTGCCCGCGCGATATGCGGCATGTTGCGCAGCAGGATCTCCCGTTCGATCAACGCCTTTCGCACCAGCAAAAAGGCGTATTGTTCAAGATACCTCAAACCGCCATGAAAGAGCTTGGTCGAAGACGACGACGTGGCCGAGGCCAGATCATCCGCTTCACACAAGACGACGCGCGCCCCGCGCCCCGCGGCATCGCGTGCGATCCCAGCGCCGTTGACCCCTCCGCCGATCACCAGCAGGTCGACGATTTGCCCCGTGTCGGACATGTTCATTCTCCGGTATGCGCAGGCCGCGATATTGCCCCGCCACGCGCGTATTGAAAAGCGCAAATAGTGGTGAAGTCCCCGATTGCAATGCTGTGCGAAATCTCTCATTCTTCCGCGGAACAATCAGGGGGTAAGTTGTGAAAACACGTGCAGCAGTCGCGCTTCAAGCGGGTAAACCGCTGGAGATCATGGACGTCAATCTGGAAGGCCCGAAAGCGGGCGAGGTTCTGGTTGAAATCAAGGCCACCGGCATTTGCCACACCGATGAATTCACCT
>CAYXNM010000169.1:0-5374 GCA_964466385.1 uncultured Rhodobacter sp.
TGTTTCATAAGAAAAACCCGCGCGGCGTTCATTTTGAACGGTGGCGCCATTCGTTTGGCTGCGGCAAGTGGTTTCATGCCGCCCGCGATACGGCAACGCTCGAGGTTTTTGGCACCTATTCGGCACAAACCCTCGTGCCCCCCAAAGCCTTGATCACCAAGATCAAAAAGAAACGCCCCGAATGGGAAGGGTTTCCAACATGAGCACACGTCTTTCCGCAGGTGGGCGGCTGATCGATCGCAGTCAGTCGCTTCAGTTCACATTTGATGGCAAGCGCATGACCGGGTTTAAGGGCGACACGCTGGCCTCGGCTCTTTTGGGGAACAATCAGGTGCTGGTCGGGCGCTCGTTCAAGTATCACCGTCCGCGCGGGATTGTCGCTGCAGGCCCGGAGGAGCCAAACGCGCTTGTCGGTTTGGGCAAGGACGCGCGGTTTGAGCCCAATCAACGCGTGACCACGACGGAACTTTATCAGGATTTGTCCTCGGTCAGTCAAAACAGCTGGCCGAGTCTGGAATTTGACGTTGGTGGGATGAACCGGGTGATGTCTCGGTTTTTCCCGGCGGGGTTTTATTACAAGACCTTCATGTTCCCGCGCGTCGCATGGGAGCACCTGTTTGAGCCGGTCATACGCTACGCCGCCGGTCTGGGGCGGGCGCCGAAGCATCGCGATGCGGATCGGTACGAGTATTTTTACGCAAGCGTTGACGTGCTGGTCGTGGGCGGAGGCGTCGCCGGTCTGACAGCGGCACGTGAAGCCGCGCTTTCGGGCGCGAAAACACTGTTGTTGGAACAAACGTCCGATTTGGGCGGGCGCGCCGTCGTTGATGGCGGCGACATCGACGGCAAACCCGTGGATGCGTGGGTTGATGACACGCGCGCCATGCTGACCGATATGCCTAACGTGACGATCAGAACGCGCACGATGGCCTCGGGCGTTTATGACCACGGATTTGCCCTTGGGTACGAGCGCCTGAAAGATCACGCGCCAGAGGCACAAGGTCCGCGTCACCGTTTGTGGCGCATCCGGGCCAAAACCATTGTCACCGCGACCGGGGCCATCGAACGGCCGCTGTCTTTTGCCGGAAACGATATTCCCGGTGTCATGCTGGCGGGGGCCGTGCGCGATTATGCGGTCAATTTCGGCGTCAGCGTTGGCGATCGCACGGTTGTCGTCACCAATAACGATGATGCCTATCGAACCGCCATCGCGCTGTCCGAGGCAGGCCTGACAATCCCTGCCATCATCGATGCGCGCCCGGACGCAGACAGCGCGCTTGTTGCGCGCGCGCGCGACCTTGGCATTCGTATCGAGGCCGGAAAAGCGGTCGGCAAGGTCAAGGGAAACAAACGGGTCGAGGGCGTCACCCTCTGCGCCCAGGCTGGCGAAGGCGCCGCGCTGGAAGAAATCGCCTGTGACGCGGTTGCCATGTCCGGCGGCTGGTCGCCAGTGGTTCATCTGTGGTCCCATTGCGGGGGCAAACTGAACTGGGATGAAAACGATGCCATGTTCCGCCCCGATCCCGCTCGCCCGCCACTAGGTGCTGATGGCAAGGGGTTCGTTATCGCGGCAGGAACGGCAAACGGGTTCCTGACAACCAGCGACGCGCTGACCGATGCCTACAAGGCCGGTCGCGCTGCCGCCAAGGCTGTGGGGTGCAAGCTTGGCACCTTGAAAACACCGGTTGCGGAAAAAGAAACAGCCTCGCCCATGCTTGCCGTTTGGTCCATGCCGCAAGGCGCGGGATACGCGCTGCGGTCCAAAACCTGGCTTGATTATCAGAACGACGTCAAGGTGACGGATGTCCAGCTTGCCGCGCGCGAGGGGTATGAAAGCGTCGAGCATACCAAGCGTTATACCACACTCGGTATGGCTTCGGATCAGGGCAAGCTGAGCAACATCAATGGCTTGGCGGTTTTGGCCGACGCTCTCAATTCCGAAATCCCTCAGGTCGGGACAACGACGTTCCGTCCCCCTTACCACCCGATCTCGCTCGGGGCGATCGCGGGCGAGGCGCGGGGTGACTTGTTCAAACCCGTCCGCCAATCCCCCATTCACAGCTGGATCGAACAAAACGGCGGGTTCTGGGAACCCGTTGCGGACTGGCGTCGGCCCTATTGTTTTCAACAGCCCGGTGAAAACGTCAAGGACGCGGTGACGCGTGAAATTCTGAATACGCGGGAAAATGTCGGGCTGCTTGATGCCAGCACGTTGGGCAAGATCATCGTCAAAGGCCCCGATGCCGGGAAGTTTCTTGACATGCTCTACACCAACATGATGTCGACGCTGAAAGTCGGGCGTTGCCGGTACGGGCTGATGTGCACGGAAAACGGGTTTCTCAGCGATGACGGCGTGGTTGTCCGCTTAAGCGAGGATAGCTTCTTGTGCCACACGACCTCGGGCGGGTCGGATCGTATCCACGCCTGGATGGAGGAATGGCTGCAAACCGAATGGTGGGACTGGAAAGTCTATACGGCCAACGTCACCGAGCAATACGCCCAGATCGGCATCGTCGGACCGAAGGCGCGAAAAGTGCTGGAAGCAATGGGGTGCACCGGAAACGGCCTGGATGTCAGCCGGGAAGCCCTGCCATTCATGGGGTTTGCCGAGGGCGAGATTGGCGGCATCCGCGCGCGGGTCCACAGGATTTCATTCTCAGGCGAGCTGTCTTACGAGATTGCGGTTCCTGCCGCACAAGGGCAGGCATTCTGGGACGCCGCGTTGAAAGCGGGGCAGGCGCTGGGCATTCAACCCTATGGGACCGAGGCGCTGCACGTCATGCGCGCCGAAAAAGGCTTTATCATGATCGGGGATGAAACCGATGGCACGGTCATTCCGCAAGATCTGGATCTGGGCTGGGCGATTTCCAAGAAGAAACAGGATTTCCTTGGCAAGCGTGCGCAACAGCGCAGCTTCATGCAAAGCCCCGATCGCAAGCAGCTTGTCGGCCTTATGACCGAAAACCCGCAAGAGGTGTTGCCCGATGCGGCCCATGCCATCGAAGGTGCGAAACGCTCCAACGGGATGGAAAACATCATCGGGCATGTGACCTCGACCTATTATTCGCCCACGCTTGGCCACTCGATCGCGATGGGGCTGATCAAGGGGGGATCGCGCCGGATGGGTGAAACGCTGACCTTCCCGATTGGAGAGGGCAAAGTGATCCGTGCCACGGTGGTCAATCCGGTATTCCTCGATAAAGAAGGAGAGCGTCAGAATGTCTGAAGCGGTATCCGTAATGAACGGCGCCTCGTTTGACGGTGCGGTGGAGGTTTGCGATGCGGGCCTCAAAGGCATGATCACGCTGCGCGGCGATCTTGGCGACGAAACGCTTGCAGCCGGGGTCAAGGCTGCGGTCGGTCTTGCCATGCCCGGGACGCGCCAAATTCGCGACGGCAAAAAGGGGGCGGTGGCGTGGATGTCGCCCGATGAATTGCTGCTGATCGTGGATTACGCGGATGCGCCGGGCGTGGTGGCCGCACTTGAAACCCGGCTGAAAGGGACACACGCGCTGGTCGTCGATGTGTCCGACGCGCGCGCGTTTTTCACCCTGAAGGGCGAGGGCGTGCGCGAAGTCATCGCCAAAGGGGCGCCGGCTGATCTGTCCCTCAGCGGCCTGAAGCCGGGGGAAATCCGCCGTTCACGGCTGGGACAGGTCGCAGCGGCATTCTGGCTGCCACAGGAGGACGTCATGAACGTCGTTTGTTTCCGATCCGTCGGAGCGTTCGTCTATTCCTGGCTTTGCAACGCGGCTGCCAAAGACAGTTTGCCGGGATTTCTGCGTTAAGACGATCCGATACGCATCCGTCCGGCGGTGAAATCTGGCGGATTCCATTGTTTCCAGTCTAGAAAAAATCACATTGTTGAACGGGCATTGGCCGAATTCCGCCGCTTTTCTCTGCCATTAACCACGACAAACGAAGCGTGGAACAAGAGCAGGAGGTCGCCGTGAAAACGAATCAAGTCATATCAGCACTGGCGCTGAGCGCACTCCTGGGGGCGTGCAGCTCTGTCTCGACCATGCGCGGGCGGCCGCTGGAACAATTGCCAAGCGCCAGCAACAATCTGGCAACCAGCATCAAGAGTACGCAAAGCCTTGGCTGGCGGGTTGAAGATGTCCGCGTTGCGGTTCCTCAGGCGCTTCGCATCAGCGAATCCAATTCTTATATCCCGAACGCGGATATTGTCTGGCGCGGCGATCCGTTCGGAGACCGCCGCGAGCAGGTCAGGCGTATCTTTGACCTGGCCGTTTCACAGGCCGCCATCGGTCTGGAAGGGGTGGAGCCCGTCTATCTCGATATCGAGGTCGTCAAGTTCCACGCGCTCAGCCAGAAAGCGCGGGCGACCGTGGGTGGTGTGCACAATATCAGGTTCAAGGTTGGCGTCCGTGACGTTGCAACCAACGAATTCCTCGTCGACCAGTTTCCGGTCGAAATAAAACTGAAAGCTCTGGGTGGGCAAAAAGCGATTGACGCGGAAATGAGGGGCGAGACGCAAAAATTGCGTATCACGCGTGAAATCGCATCCGTCATGCGGCTGTATCTGGGTACGTAGGGGGCTTTTTAACCTGCGGGGAAAACGGTAGGGGGAAAGGATGAGGCGCCTTTCCCCCTTCCCGTTCCCGCAGTCGCTATGTGTGGCAGGCAGCATTTCGGCAATCCCACATCCTACCGGCAAGGTTTGAGGCATGCGGGTTTTGATCGATACGTGCGTTCTCTATCCCACGGTCATGCGCGAGGTCTTGCTTGGGATGGCGGGGCAGGGCGCATTCACGCCTCTTTGGTCCGCACGCATTCTGGAAGAGTGGCGGCGCACGGTCCGCGCGAAATTTCCCGAACAAATCGAGGCGGCCGGGGTCGAGATTGCTTTACTGCAATCGCGCTGGCCTTTGGCCGAGGTCCGTGTCGCGCCGGGCGACGAGGACCCGTTATTCCTGCCCGATCCTGATGATCGTCATGTTCTGGCCGCTGCGATCAATGGACAGGCGGATGTCTTGTTGACGCAAAACACGCGGGATTTCCCCAGTCGTGTGCTTGCAAACCATACCATCCTTCGCCGCGATCCCGACGGGTTCATGATGGATTTTTGGGCCGAGGACCCGTCCTGCGTTCGGCGCGTGTGTCTGGCGGTCCACAAACAGGCGCAGGATATGGCCGATCAGGCGATCTCGGTCAGATGGCTCTTGAAAAAGGCTCGCCTGCCAAGGTTGGGCAAGGCACTTGGGATGGTCGAACCTTTGGACTGAAGGCGACGGCCGTTTTCGGTGACCCATTCGCGTGACTGAGAAAGATCGGAGTTGGCCTGGAGGGAACGTCGACGATTCCCCGGATCAATCCATCCCCGCACGGCCCTGAGTCTGCCCGTGGGGTGGCG
>CAYXNM010000170.1:0-1586 GCA_964466385.1 uncultured Rhodobacter sp.
GCCGATTTTCGTTTCATCGTCGCAGAACAGATGGAAAAGATCGGTGTAAAACCCGCAGCCATTCTGATCGAGCCGTCCAGCCGCAACACCGCCCCTGCGGTTCTTGCCGCAGCGCTTTGGTTGGAAAAGAACGCGCCTGATGCGTTGATGCTTGTCGCCCCGTCCGATCATGTCGTTAAGGATGTCGCGGCGTTCAACACGGCCATTGACCACGGGCGCCCGGCCTGTGCCGATGGCAAACTTGTCACCTTCGGGATAACGCCCGACCGCCCTGAAACCGGCTATGGCTATCTGGAATTGGAGCCTGCCGATAAGGCCGAACAATCCGGTGCGCGCACGCTTAGAAGATTCGTTGAAAAACCGGATGCGCCCACCGCGCAAAAAATGTTGGACGCAGGCAATTACCTGTGGAACGGCGGCATTTTCCTCTTTTCAGTCGGGGACATTATCACCGCATTCAAAGCCCATGCCCCGGGCCTGATAGACCCCTGCCAAATGGCGCTTGCCGACGCAGACAGCGATCTTGGGTTCCTGCGTTTGTCGCCCGCACCTTGGGACAAGATGGAAGACATCTCGATCGACTATGCGATCATGGAAAAATCCTCGAACCTCGCCGTCGTTCCGTTTGACCCAGGGTGGTCCGATCTTGGCGGCTGGGACGCGGTTTGGCGCGAAAGCAATCCCGACGCTGACGGTGTCGCAACTGCGGGCGAAACCACGTCGATCGATTGCGAAAACACGTTAATGCGATCTGAGAACGAAAACCTTGAAGTCGTTGGAATAGGCCTAAAAAACATCATTGCGGTCGCCATGCCTGACGCCGTACTGGTCGCGGACATGTCGCGCGCGCAAGACGTTAAAAAGGCCGTCACAGCGCTTAAATCGAAGCCCGCTAAACAGGCCGAGACCTTCCCGCGCGACCACCGCCCCTGGGGCTGGTTCGAGACCCTCTCGCTTGGGACGCGTTTTCAGGTCAAACGGATCATGGTGCATCCGGGTGCCGCGCTTAGTCTGCAAAGCCACGTCCACCGCTCGGAACATTGGGTGGTCGTCAGCGGCTCGGCCAGGGTGACGGTTGGGGAAACGGTCAGTCTGGTGACAGAAAACCAGTCGGTCTATATTCCAGTCGGCGACAAGCACAGGCTGGAAAATCCCGGACATGTGGATCTGCATCTGATCGAGGTTCAAACCGGCGCTTACCTTGGCGAGGACGACATCGTGCGCTACGAAGATGTTTATGCGCGCGATTAAAAATGGCTGACCGGCCCAGAAACATCCTCTTCATCATGTTTGACCAGCTTCGGTTCGATTACCTCAGCTGTGCGGGTCATCCCTATCTTGAAACGCCCAATATCGATTGGCTGGCGCAGCAGGGCGTTCGGTTCAACCGCGCTTACGTTCAATCCCCCATCTGCGGCGCCTCACGGATGAGCTTTTATACCGGTCGCTATGTTCACAGCCACGGTGCGGCCTGGAACAATTACCCGCTCCGTGTGGGGGAACAGACGCTTGGCGACCATCTGCGCCGCGCGGGAATGGACGCCTGGCTTGTCGGCAAAACCCATATGCGCGCAGACGACGCCGGG
>CAYXNM010000170.1:1686-5374 GCA_964466385.1 uncultured Rhodobacter sp.
CAAATGGGCCGGCTGTTTGAATTTCTGCGCGAAACCGACCGCCTGAAAGACACGATGATCGTGCTCACATCAGATCACGGCGATTATCTGGGGGATCACTGGCTGGGGGAAAAAGAGCTTTTCCACGATTGTTCGGTCAAAGTGCCGCTGATTGTCTGTGACCCCTCGGCCAGCGCGGATGAAACACGCGGGTCGGTCTGCGACGAACTGGTCGAAAGCCTCGATCTGACGGCCACGTTCATTGAAACCGCCGGTGGAAATGTTCCGGATCACATCGTCGAGGGCCGCTCGCTTGTGCCGTATCTTCAGGGACAAACGCCTGCTACCTGGCGCGACTTTGTGGTCAGCGAGTACGACTATTCCCAAACCCAAGCGGCACGAAAGCTGGGGATTGGCTCCCCTGATGCGCGGCTGTTCATGATCGCGGACAAACGCTGGAAATTCATTCATTCCGAGCATCCGGATCACCCTCCGATGCTGTTTGACATGGAAAACGACCCCCACGAACTGACCGATCTGGGGACGGATGCGAACCGGCGCGCTATCGTCGAACTGATGCTTGCACGGCTTGGGCAGTGGGCGCGGCGGCAAAGCCAGCGCACGGCGATCTCGGATGACGAAATCTCGCGCGCGCAATCGGGCAAGCGCGACGGCATCATTCTGGGCGCCTATGACGGATCGGAACTCGCGCGTGCGGAGCGTGATTTTCTGGGCGGCCGGGCGGAAAATGTGGACGACGCGCAAGGAGACGAAACCGCCTGAGGGCGACTTCAGGCGTCAATACTCATACCCGAACCGTTCAATATCCTGTCTGTAAATGTGATCGAACCGGGCCTTGGTGCGGTCCGAGAAGTATTCACGATAGCTTTTGCGTATCGATTTGTTTTCGCGCGGAAGGGTTTGCGGGCGCGCTATCCCGATACGCTCGCAGATATCTGTAACCGCGGCTTCCATTGCTTCGAACCGGTAGATTTTCGTGACAAGGATCTTACCACTCCGGTCGGAGACTTCTGACAACTGGCTGCGGGAAACCAGCAGATTCCGAACCCATTCGTCGGTCACGAAGCGATCAAACGACATCGCCTGGAACCGGCGGTGCTGGCCATGTTTCGCGTGCTGGCGGACGAACTCATACCGCGAAACCGCCCGGTCCCAGGGGTTACGCACGAAAGCGAAGGAAAATGTGCTGTCGAAAAACGCTGCCCCGAATTTTCGCCGTGCCCAACGCGCGTTTGGATGTGGTCTGAACAGAACATCCTTTGGGTCCTGGCGAAACGGTAAATCCGCCATCATGTCGGTCAGCCAGGTCCGAGAACCCGCCGCCCCGGCGTGATATGGCGACAGCAACGTGCGAACCGATCCGCCGCCATTCTTGGCGATATGCACAAAAATAAAGTTGTGGGACGTTGAAACCAGCATCTAGCGGGTCCGTTTCTTTTGGATGCCCTGATCAGCACAAGTCAATTTGTCGTCTCGGAGGAATGACAAGACCGCTGGATGATACCCTCATAAGTCTGCGGTGCGATCTTGCCGTCGCAATAAAGCTTCAGCAACGCCGCATAATCATCGTGAAAGAACCGTCGGAGGTTGCGCATCGCCCTTCTTGAAAGGGCGTTTTCCCTGCTCGACTTTGAATTATCATTCTTGCGTTCCGGCAAGTTTATTCCAAGGTGCGTGCGAACATCTGCGTCAAGGGTTTCCTGCATGAACACCGCCACAATCTGATGCGGCGGGCATCGTTTGACAAAATCAAAAAGGTAGAAACCGATATCTTCCCGGATATGACGAATTTTGCGAATTTCCCTGTGGACGCTCAGATTCGCGTTGTCGTATTGGTCGTAAAGTTCCTCGGCGATGCCATTCAATGACTTGTACTTCTTCAGAACCTCGTACTCGCCCTTAATCTTGTGTCTTTGCCACGGTCTTTCTTCTTCAACAACCAAAAGGTACCGCCAGTTGAAGGCCGAGATCAGTCGGCTGATGGGGTCACGCGCGACAATAACATATTGCACCCTGGGATAATAAATTGGTTTCTTGATGTGAACGACATGAACCGGCAGCTGTTTCGCCACCTGATCAAAAGCACCCCTCAGCGAAAGTCCGCCGCACTTCCCCACATGGATCAGGTCCGTATCAGGCAAGCCAACGATGTACCTGCGGAGCAACCATTTGAACGAAAACCCCGGCGACCTTTGGATTGGCGCGGTCAGTAATGTCATTTCATTTTCGCTCATCAAGTTTAGATCATCTGTCAGGCGTGGCGAATCCGGGCAAATTGGACGGCCCGTTTCCAACACAATTCGGTGTTCTGTTCAATCGTGTTATACGGTCCGCCGCCTGATCCGGGGTCCCGAGGCAAGCGTCGATTTCATTTCGCGCGAAATGCCCTGCTCCGCCGGTTGTCAATCGTCCAATGGCTCATTTCACGGCACCATTGTATCGAACAACCCGCGTAATCCCCCGAAAAATTCACGACTGTCGCCATAATTTTGGCAAAATCCACAATCTATAGTAGCTTACGCGCCCCGGGGCGCCCGTTATTCAATCGACCAGGCAGGCAGCGGTATTCAGAGGTCACCCATGAGAATTCGACAAAATGTTCCCGTGAGCACGCAGATCTACTACCTGCCGATCCTCGCGGCAGTCGGTTTTTTGATCGTTTCCCTGATTGAATTCGGCGCGCAGTCCTATCGTGGGGACCTTATTCAGACCAACGTCACCGACTTGAAGCTGATCAACAAGATCCGCTCTATCCAGCGGCAAATGTCGGTGGTGCGTGTCAGCGAAAAGGAATACCTGAGCCATCCCAACATGCGACGGGAAGTTATTGCAAACCGGGCAACCGCAAAATTATTGAATGACCTTAAGGGGTTGGATGATGTTGGTGGACTGTTGGAAACCCAGGAGTGGACCGCGGCCGCCTTGGCCTATCGTGATGAGTTCGAAGACGTCGCACGCGAATTGAAGACCATCGGTTATTCCGAAAACGCGGGGCTTCGAGGAAAGCTCAGATCGAGCATTCATTCCGTCGAGGCCATTGTCGCGCCGAAAGACCCGGCCATGATGCGCGATCTGCTTCAGATGCGTCGCCACGAGAAAGACCTTTTCAGTCGCGAAAAGAAAAAGTTCCTGTTCCTTTGGAAGCAATCGATCCGGACATTTCAGGCGACCATTCAATCCGCCGGGTTGTCACCTGTGGATCGCGCCAGCATCAACGCGTTCCTTGACCAATACAAAATGCATTTTCTTTCTTTGATGGAACACAGAGCCGATCTGGGGTTGGACGAAGCGAAATTGAACAAATATTCCGCTACATTTCAAAACCAGATCAATTTCGCCTTCACCAAAACGCTGCTTCAGCTGCAAAACTCGCTCGACCAGGGAAAGTTTCTTTCAAGCCGGGCCGGAATTTTCGTAGAGATGGCCATTTTCCTGACAGGGGTGCTGATATTTCTGTTCAGCAGGTGGGTCGGAACCGGGATCGCGCGCCCTCTTGACAAGCTCAACGCATCGATGACGGCGCTGGCCAAAGGTGATTTGCATGTGCGCATTCCCGCGACCGATTTCAAAAACGAACTCGGCACGATGGCCAATGCCGTCCGGACATTTCGCAGCAATGAAAAGACCCGCCGTGTCGTACACCTGGAATTGCAGCGATTAAGCACAAAAACCCAGAACATCCTGAATT
>CAYXNM010000171.1:0-5346 GCA_964466385.1 uncultured Rhodobacter sp.
GAAGGTTTCGCGTAAGGTGAGCCACCCCGCCCGCATCGCGGGCAGCGCCCGGACCATTCCGGCGCTCCGCGCGTTCGCGGCTGAAACGATCCCCCGGATCGTTTCCGAGACGCCGCTCACCCCCATGGGGAGGGCGCTTTCGCACTCTCCCCGAGGTCCGCTCGCTTTCTTTATGTCCTGCGCGCCATCTGCGCCCGGACCGACGCAGCCCGCCTAGGCCTGTTTCGCCGCGTCTGGATCCACAAGAATGGGCAGGAAACGGCTCAGGATGAAAAAGGCGATGAACGGGAAGGTGAACACGATGGACGAGGCCAGCACACCTTCGTGCCCCAGCAGTTCAAAGTGATAGTCGACAAAACCGCGCTCGGACTTGGAAATGAGCTGCCCTCCGATCACCACGTTGAAGCGCATGAACAGAACCTGCCCCAACAGCATCAGCGCGCCAAGATTCGCAAGATAAAGCAGCGCTTTTCCCTGAATTTTGGACAACACCGTATAACCGATCAGGAAGATCGGGATCACCGACAGGATCAGAACCTGCCCGATCACCCACGAGCCCCACAGCGGGCCGGCCAGAAGCGGGCCGATCTGCGACCAGTGCCAGCCATGTTCGTAGATCACCGAGGCAACCTCGAGCATTTCAAGGGTGAATGCCAGTACGAACACGCCCCACAGATAGGTCATGAACACCTTGATCATGTTGTATTCATAAGCCTCGCCGCGCCTCCACTTGATGAACGTGTACATCACGATCAACATGGCCATGCCGCTGACGATCGCCGACAGGATGAAGATCACCGGTTGCAACGGCGTTGCCCACCAGGCGATTGCCTTGACCGAGCCGAAGATGAAACCGACATAGCCGTGCAGCAGGATTGCCCAGGGGATGCCGATCCCGGCGAGGATGACCGAAATCCGGTGGTCGATCCTGGCGGAGTCCGGGTGATAGGTTTTCACACCCAATGCCAGCGCATTCCAAATCGTCCCCATCAGGCCGCCGGTCGCGTGGGCCTGCCGAATGAAATGGGGCCGGTAGATCAGCCAGATCTCAAACAGCAGCACCACCATGTAACCGGCCCAGACATAACCAAAGATGCTCATGGCCGAGGTGACATGCGGGGTGACGTAGATTTCATAGAAACGCTGTGGTTGGCCGAGGTGGACCAGCAGGGGCATCCCGGCAAAGGCGCCAAAGCAAAGCGCGGTCACCAGTGCGAAGTTGCCGATCGTCCGAAACGCCTCGACCTTGAACAGATGCGCCAGCGCCGAAACCACGAACGCGCCCGCCATCAGGCCGGTGATATAAGGGTAAACGACGATGGTGATGCCCCAAAAGACATGCGCGTTGTTGGGAAATATGTAGTTTACAAGTGCGTCTGTTGGCAGTTCCATCACACAACCTCCCTTGGCAGACCGACATAGAAACATGCCGGATCGGTGAACATTTCGGGTTTCAGAACCATCCATTTGTCTTTCGCAAAGACCTTGGAGACCTCGCTTGTTGGGTCTTTCAGGTCCCCAAACAGCCGCGTACGCGTTGGGCAGACGGTCACGCAGGCGGGCAGTTTGCCGCGCTTGACCCGGTGATAGCACCATGTGCACTTGTCGGCCTTCTTCTTCACCGGATTGATGAAACGCGCGCCATAAGGGCAGGCCTGCACGCAATAAGCGCAGCCGATGCAGTGCTTTTCGTCGATCAGCACGAACCCTTCCGGCGTGCGAAAGGTCGCCCCGACCGGACACACCTGAATGCACGGCGCATCATGGCAGTGGTTGCACATCTTGGGCACGGTGAACGAGCGTTTCGCCTTGGCGCGGATTTCTTCGTTTACCTTTTCAAAACCTTCGATCGCGCCTTTTGGGGAATCGACGTAAACCCCGTCTGCCGTGGACACATAGCGTTCGACCCAGGTTCTGAAATACCCCGCCGGCACGCTGTTTTCGCGGCTGCAGGCGCGCACGCAGTTACCGCAGCCGATACACTTGTTGATGTCGATCACATAGGCGTATTCATGCTCGGGCCCTTCGCCGGCAGCGGATCCGGACCCTTCAGCACTGGCCGGCCGTGAACCGCCACCAAGGTTGTAGACCATCAGCACTGTCGCGCTCGCCGCCCCTGAAAGGACGTGTTTGAGAAATTCCCGGCGCGAGTCGGTGAAGGTCTCTTCTTGTGTTTCTATTTCCATGGTCAGTTTCCTCGTCTTCACGCGATTATCATTGGCACCGTCCGTTACGACCCCCGGGGGCGGTATCGGCGACTCTGGTTGTCTCATGGTGTCGGATCATGCGAATCGTGGCATTTCAAACAGGTCGTGCCTTCGGGGAATTCCCCGTTCATCAGTTCGCGGTGCTTGATGTATTTCTCGGTTGTTTTGAAGGTCGGGAAACGTTTTGGTTTGTTCACGAGGCCCTCGTGACAGTTCAGACATTCCCACCGGGTGCGGTGAATCGGAGCGTCGGCTATTTTTTCTTTCTTGGTGGCGTGGTCTCCCAAGGCGCCGTGGCAATCTTCGCAAGACAGCTTCTTGTGCTTTGCCGCAGCAAATTTCACAACCGTTTCCTGGTGGCACGCCAAGCAACTTGCGTTGCGATCAGCCGTGGCCACGCTTTCGATACCGCCATAAACCATCGGTATCTGCTGCATTTCCTGCAGCGCGTCGGCCCGGTGCCAATACGCGATTTCATAGTGCCAGCTCTTGGGCGACATGATGTATGCGAGCGCCAGAAATCCAAGTATTGCCACAAATGCAACGAGTCCAAGTCGTTTCAAATGGGTTGTGGATGAAGGTTCCTTCATTGGGTGACCCCCTCTTGTGGGACAGTTCTTAGTAATCGAAAGGATGAAAACGGCTGGCCCCCGGACGGGGGGCCAGCCTGAGGCCGCATTCTTATTCTGTCGGCAGTTCGGTCAAATAGGTCAGCACATCGGTGGCAACGTCGGCCCCGAATTCACGGAAGGCCGGCATATTCTGACCGGGATGACCGTTCAGAATCTTGTGGAGGACTTCCATCGGATTGCTGGCAACGGCGACGCCAAGCGGATGCTCCATGTCTTTCGGCCGCATGCCGTCCAGACGGTGGCACCGCGCACAAGTCGTGTTGAAGATACGCTTACCGCGCGCCGCGTCACCCTTGGGCGCTTTGGTCGCGTAATCGATATACTGGGTAAAGTCGATCTGACCTTTGCTGACGAAGTTTGCGAGATCAGCAAGATCTTCTTCCCCGATCAGGTCGCCATAACCGTGGTCGTCGCCCGTGAGAACGGCGATGATATCGGCCGGATCGGCACCGGCCATTCCGTCAACGCCCTTGATCCCGGTATAGTGCGAGCCGGAGGCGTAACCACCATCGACACCTTTTTGGTCCCAGCCGTGGCATTCTTTGCAACGCCACGTCGTGCCACCGGCTTTCTTGGCGTCAGACGGGTAAAGCGCATGGGTTTCGGAGGGCTCTTCGCCGCCGATCACTTTCCACCACTTATCGTACAGCAGACCACCACGCGCGACCGAATAGGCCATGTCTTGCGCGCTCGCTGCCGTGGGCAGCAAGGGCGCGACAAAAGCCGTTGCGCAGGCCAGTATGGCGATTGGCAAGGCCGCCTTAATCTTCCCTTTTAAGCCGGTCATTTTCACTCTCCTTTTTGATCGTTTCGATTTCAGTGCGCGAAGGCGCCACTGATCTGACGTTTAAGTTGCAGCACGGGATTGTCTTTGATCTGAGTCAAAGGTTTCTGGTTTGCGTGATGCAGAGTGGCTTTTCGCCCCGGCCCCGGGGATTCGGCGAATGAGGCTGCCCGGCAGCGAGGTTCGGGTCGGGGGTTTGCCGGTCACGGGCCAAAAAAACGCTCAATCACAGGCGGTTAGAAACATTCCCGCATAAAGGGCCCTGTGTCGAAACGAAGATTTCCCCGCAATCCCTCCCTTGCCCGCGCGGTGTGTCCGTGCCGTTGGGGCAAAGCCGGGCGTCTCGTCGCCGCGCCTGCGACGATTTGTCCGGTCGGCCGCGCTGAAACGCGGAGCGTGTTTGTCCATTTCGCCGATCTGACCGCGTTGAACGTCAGTCACCGGTTTCGCCAAACCCGCCACCGCCCGGTGTTTCAATGACGAACACGTCGCCGGGTTGCATCTCGGTGCTGTTGGTAGGACCGAGATCGTCACGGGTTCCATCCGCGCGTTCGACATAGGTGCGACCGCATTGACCATCGCCGCCGCCCGCCATGCCGTAAGGCGGCACCATGCGATGCCCCGACAGGATCGAGGCGGTCATTGCCTTTTGGAACGCGACGCGCCGCACGACACCGTCGCCCCCCCGCCAGCTCCCGCGCCCGCCAGAGCCGTGGCGAATGCCAAAGGACCGCAGCAGCACCGGAAAGCGGAATTCCAGCACTTCGGGATCCGTCAGGCGCGAGTTGGTCATGTGGGTGTGAACCGCACTCGTGCCGTCAAACCCGTCGCCCGCCCCCGCGCCGCCGCAGATCGTCTCGTAATACTGATAGGTGTCGTTGCCGAAGGTAAAGTTGTTCATGGTGCCTTGCGACGCCCCCATGATCCCGAGCGCGCCGTAAAGAGTGTCGGTCACCGCCTGACTGACCTCGACATTCCCCGCGACCACGGCGGCGGGGTACCGGGGCGCCAGCATCGAACCTTTGGGGATCACGATCTCGATCGGTTTGAGGCATCCCTCGTTCATGGGAATGTCATCGTCAACGAGCGTGCGGAAAACGTAAAGAACAGCGGCGCGCACGACGGCGGAGGGCGCGTTGAAGTTGCTCGGCTGCTGCGCTGACGTGCCGGTGAAATCGACCGTGGCCCGCCGCGCTGCCCTGTCGATGGAAATCGCCACGCGGATCACCCCGCCGCAATCCATCGGGTATTCGAATGTCCCCGGTGTAAGCGCGTCCAGAACCCGGCGCACGCTTTCCTCGGCATTGTCCTGAACGTGGCCCATATAGGCGTGCACGACATCGAGGCCGAAGTGATCGACCATCTTCCACAACTCCTGCGCGCCCTTGGAATTGGCGGCGATCTGCGCCTTGAGGTCGGCGATATTGTAGTCGGGATTGCGGGCAGGCATAGCGCTTGACGCCAGCAACGCGCGCAGGTCCGACTCCAGAAAGACACCGTCGCGCACGATCTGAAAGTCGGTGATCAGAACGCCTTCTTCATCCAAAATGGTTGAATCCGGCGGCATGGAACCGGGCGTGCGCCCACCAATGTCCGCCTGATGCCCGCGCGAGGCCGTGTAAAACAGAACCTCTGTGCCGCCCGCGTTGAAAACCGGCGTGACCACGGTCACATCGGGCAGGTGGGTGCCGCCGCGATAGGGATCGTTGAGTGCATAGACATC
>CAYXNM010000172.1:0-2810 GCA_964466385.1 uncultured Rhodobacter sp.
GTGATCGAGACGGTTTCATCGCCCCTGAGCGCCAGTGTCTTACGACTGTCAGACCCGGTGAATTCAAACGGAATAACGCCCATTCCCACAAGGTTCGAGCGGTGGATTCGTTCAAAACTTTCGGCAATCACCGCCTTGACGCCCAGCAATGCGGTGCCCTTGGCCGCCCAATCACGCGACGATCCCGCGCCGTACAGCGCACCCGCGATGATGATCAGGGGGGTGTCGGTTTCCTGATAGGCCATCGCGGCATCGTAAATCGACATCTGAGATCCGTCAGGGCCTTTAGTATAGCCGCCTTCGACGCCGTCCAGCATCTCGTTCCGGATGCGGATATTCGCGAAAGTGCCGCGCATCATCACCTGATGGTTGCCGCGACGCGATCCGTAAGAGTTGAACGCCCGCGGCGCGACCTGCCGGTCGATCAGGTACTGACCGGCGGGTGTGCTTTGCGCGAAAGATCCGGCAGGCGAGATATGGTCGGTCGTGATCATGTCCCCAAGCACGGCCAGAATGCGCGCATCCTGCACGTCGCTGATCTTGCCGGCCTCCGCGGCCATATCCTGAAAATAGGGGGGGTTCTGAACATAGGTCGACGTTGCCGGCCAGTCATAGGTCTGGCTGTCGGTCGTTTCAACGGCCTGCCATTTTTCGTCGCCCGCGAAAACATCGGCATATTTCGCCTGAAAAGCCGCGCGCGTGACCGTCGCGTCCACAAGGTCCGAGATTTCTTCGTTTGTGGGCCAGATGTCTTTCAGGAATACATCCTGACCATCAGCACCCTGCCCCAATGGTTCGGACGTCAGATCGATGGTCATGTCGCCCGCCAGCGCATAGGCCACAACCAGCGGCGGGCTGGCCAGATAGTTGGCGCGGACGTCCGGGCTGATGCGACCCTCGAAATTGCGGTTGCCCGACAGAACGGACGTGGCGACCAGATCGCCCTCGTGAATGGCGCTCGAGATTTCGGCCTGAAGCGGGCCGGAATTGCCGATACAGGTCGTGCAGCCATAGCCGACAAGGTTGAACCCGACCGCGTCGAGGTCCTCCTGCAACCCGGCGGCCTCCAGATACTCGGTCACCACCTTGGAACCCGGCGCGAGCGACGTCTTGACCCATGGCTTGCGCGTAAGGCCCAGAGCCCGCGCCTTGCGTGCGACCAGACCCGCGCCGATCAGAACGTAAGGGTTGGACGTATTGGTGCACGAGGTGATCGACGCGATGACGACCTTGCCTGACGACATGGCGTATTCTTCACCGCTGACCGGCACGGTCTTGTCGGTCTCGCGCTTGAAGGTGTTTTCCATCTCATGTGCGAAAGCCGCCTTTGCGCCTGTCAGGGCAACATAATCCTGCGGCCGTTTGGGGCCGGAGATGGCCGGTACGATCCCGGCCATGTCAAGCGACAGCGTGTCCGTGTAGACGGGTGAATAGTCCTTGTCGCGCCACAGGCCGTTTTCCTGCGCATAGGCTTTGACCAGGTTGATCCTGTCCTGATCGCGCCCGCTCTGGTGCAGGTAACGCAGCGTTTCGTCGTCGATCGGGAAGAACCCGCAGGTCGCGCCGTATTCGGGCGCCATGTTGGCGATCGTGGCGCGATCCGGCAAAGGCAGACGGTCCAGCCCCTCGCCGAAAAACTCGACGAATTTTCCCACGACACCCTTTTCGCGCAGCATGGCCACGACCTTGAGCACGAGATCGGTCGCGGTCGTGCCCTCGACCATCGCGCCGGTCAGCCGAAACCCGACCACTTCGGGGATCAGCATGGAAATCGGCTGGCCCAGCATGGCGGCCTCGGCCTCAATCCCGCCAACGCCCCAGCCAAGCACGGCAAGGCCGTTGACCATGGTTGTGTGGCTGTCCGTGCCAACCAGCGTGTCGGGATAGACGACCTCGACCCCGTTCTGATCCTCACCGCTCCAAACGGTTTGGGACAGGTATTCCAGATTGACCTGATGACAGATCCCGGTCCCCGGCGGAACGACGCGAAAGTTGTCAAAGGCGCTTTGGCCCCATTTCAGGAAAGTGTAGCGTTCCAGGTTGCGCTCGTATTCGCGGTCCACGTTCTTCTGGAAGGCCTGCGATGTCCCGAAATTGTCGATCATCACACTGTGGTCGATCACCAGGTCGACGGGGCTGAGGGGGTTGATCTTTTCAGGATCGCCGCCAAGCGCGATGATCCCATCGCGCATTGCCGCCAGATCGACGACGGCCGGAACGCCGGTGAAATCCTGCATCAGAACACGCGCAGGCCGATAGGCGATCTCGCGCGGGTTTCGCCCGCCCTGCGCACTCCATTCCCCAAAAGCGCGGATATCGTCGCTGGTGACGGTCTTGCCGTCTTCATAGCGCAGCATGTTTTCAAGAACGACTTTCAGGACCGCCGGAAGACGCGAAAAATCGCCGAGACCCGCGGCCTCGGCCGCCTTGATCGAGTAATAGTCAACGCTGTTGCCCGCAACATTCAGGGATTTCCGGGTGTTGTTTGAATCCTGTCCGACGACGATGGGCATTGGCTTCATCCTTGCTTGGTTTGGGCAATTGCTCCAGCCGTCATAAACAGACCGCGCGAAGGGCGCAAGCCGGGTTGTATGCAATTGTGTACAATTGTTCGTTATTGCCGCCTGCCGCGGCGATTTGCGTTGCGTTCCACCCATGGCGGCCCTTTTCGCCGCGTGGTTTAACCGCTAGAGAGTGTGCATGAGTTTCGAAGTTTCAGACTTTGCCTGCCAGCGCGGCGGCCTGACCATTCTTGAGCATGTTGCGTTCCGTGTGACCCGGGGCAACGCCCTTGTGCTGCGCGGCCCCAA
>CAYXNM010000172.1:2910-5301 GCA_964466385.1 uncultured Rhodobacter sp.
GGGCAGAAACGGCGCCTTGGGTTGTCGCGCCTGATGCTGACCGGGCGGCCCGTCTGGCTGTTGGACGAGCCGACCGTGTCGCTGGACCGCGCGAGTGCGGAACTGTTCGTCCGCATGGTCGACAGCCACCTGTCAACAGGCGGGATTGCCATTTTGGCCACGCATGTGGACTTGGGGCTGGCCGGTGCGACCGAGCTTGACCTCGCACGGTTCCGCGTAACCGGCGACGGACCGGCGGACCCCTTCCTGGAAGGACCGTTCTGATGCTTGCGCTTCTCAAACGTGACCTGAGACTGACCTTCCGCGCCGGTGGAGGTTTCGGCCTGGCGCTGGCCTTTTTCCTGATCGTCGTGATGTTCGTCCCTTTTGGCGTCGGTTCCGGGGCAGGTACGCTGACGCTCATCGCGCCGGGGATCCTGTGGATCGGCGCGTTGCTGGCCTGTTTGCTTTCGCTGGACCGGGTGTTCCAGATGGATTTCGAAGACGGCACTCTGGAATTGCTGGCCACCTCGCCCCTGCCGATGGAGGGCGTCGTCGCAATGAAAGCGCTTGCCCATTGGGTCACGACCGGATTGCCGCTGACGCTGGCGGCCCCGTTCTTCGGGTTCCTTCTGCACCTGTCACCCGGTGCGCATTTCTGGATCTTTCTCAGCCTGCTTGTCGGCACGCCCGCACTCAGCTTTCTGGGAGCGTTCGGGGCCGGTCTTACGGTCGGATTGAAGCGCGGGGGTCTGTTGCTGTCGCTGCTGGTGCTGCCGCTATATATTCCCACGCTCATCTTTGGCGCGCAAACCGTCACTGAAGCGGCCCAAGGCCTGGATAATTCGACGTCTTTTCTTATACTTGCGGCGATTACCCTGATGACGCTGGCGCTTGTGCCTTTTGCCACGGCCTATGCCGTCAGGGTCAATTTGCGTTAACCCCCCCCTGCGTCCCTGTTGCAAGTTGCCGAGGCAAGACGATGGCGCTACACACGTCTCATGTCATTGTGGGAATACGCGAATCCAACGCGCTTCATGCGCCTCAGCGACCGGGTCTTGCCCGTCGTCGCGGTGGCAACCGTGGCGCTGTTGCTGCTGGGTCTGGTGTGGGGATTTTTCTTTACGCCGGACGATTACAAGCAGGGCTCGACCGTCAAGATCATGTTTCTGCATGTTCCCTCGGCAATGATGGCGATCAACATCTGGGCGATGATGCTGGTATCCTCGCTGATCTGGCTCATACGCCGACACCACGTGAGCGCGCTGGCCGCCAAGGCCGCAGCCCCCATCGGGGTGACGATGACGCTGATCGCCCTGATCACCGGGGCCATCTGGGGCCAGCCGATGTGGGGAACCTACTGGGCGTGGGATCCGCGGCTTACCTCGTTCATGATCCTGTTCGTTTTTTACCTTGGCTATATCGCACTTTGGTCGGCCATCGAGGATTCCGACACCGCGGCCGATCTGACCTCGATCCTGTGTCTGGTGGGGTCGGTCTTTGCCATTCTCAGCCGATACGCCGTCAATTTCTGGAGCCAGGGCCTGCATCAGGGCGCCTCGTTGTCGGTCGACAAGGAGCAGCACGTGGACAATGCCTTTTATTTCCCGCTGCTGATCTCGATCATCGGGTTCGTCTTTTTATTCGTCACGCTCGTTCTCATTCGCACAAGAACCGAAATCCGGTCGCGCCGCATTTCGGCACTTCTGGCGCGTGAAAGGCAGAAATGATGCCGGATCTGGGGCAATACACAACCGTTGTCTTTGCGGCCTACGCCATCGGTGTGGGGCTGATCGTCGGGCTGACGGTGTTGTCGCTCTGGCAGGCCAGAAACGCCCGCGCACAACTGAACATGCTGGAATCGGATCGTAAGAAGAATGCCTAGAATTCCGATCATGCGCCTGTTGCCACCGGTCCTGTTCCTCGCACTTGCCGCGATCTTCGTGATCGGTCTTGCGCGCGAGAACCCCAACGCGCTGCCGTCTGCGCTGAAGGGCCAGATCGCGCCGGTGCTTGAAACGACGCAACTTGGCGATTACCCGCTGATCATGGACGCCGACTTGCGCAAGCCCGGCGTCAAGCTCGTCAATTTCTGGGCCAGCTGGTGTGCGCCGTGCCGTGCCGAACACCCCAACCTTGCCAAGCTTCGGGACCTTGGCATCCCCATTTACGGCGTGAACTACAAGGATGAACCCGTCAAGGCGATCAAGTTCCTTACCGATCTTGGCAACCCTTACGCCGCCGTGGGACAGGATTACAAAGGACGGCAGGCGATAGACTGGGGCGTTTACGGTGTGCCGGAGACATTCATCATCGACAGCACCGGCAAGATCCTTTTGCGGTTTCCGGGGCCGATCACGCAAAGGGCCATGGCAACCACCATCCTGCCCGTGATCGAAGCTGCAAACTAGG
>CAYXNM010000173.1:0-5213 GCA_964466385.1 uncultured Rhodobacter sp.
CGCTCGATGCAGGGGGCCTGCACCAGCCCCTTGATCGGGTCGCAGGTCATGCCAAGATGATGTTCAAGCGCGATCTCGGCCGCGTTTTCGACCTGTCTTGGCGTTCCCCCAAGGACTTCGCAAAGGCCCGCCGCCGCCATGGCCGAGGCCGAGCCGACCTCGCCCTGGCACCCCACCTCGGCCCCGGAAATCGAGGCGTTCTGCTTGATCAGCCCGCCAATGGCCGCCGCCGTCAGCAGGAAATCAGGAACCTTGGTAGGCTGCGCCATCGGCACATGGTCGAGGTAATACCGGATGGTTGCCGGAATGACCCCGGCAGCGCCGTTCGTGGGCGCGGTCACGACCTGACCGCCTGCGGCGTTCACTTCGTTCACGGCCATGGCGTAAACGGAAATCCAGTCGTTGATCGTGTGGGGCGCGTTGAGGTTGTGCCCCCGTTCGGCCTCCAACTGCGCCAATATCGCCTTGGCGCGACGCCTGAGCTTCAGCCCGCCCGGCAGGATGCCGTCGGTGGCAAGGCCGTTTTCGATGCAGGTGTTCATGGCGGTCCAGACGTTGGCCACGCCCTCGGAGAGATCCGCCGGGGGATGGATGCTCAACTCGTTCTCCCACTTCAGCTGGGAAACGGACTTGCCGGTCCGTTCGGCCATTTCGATCATTTCCCTGGCGGTCTGGAAAGGATGGGGAACGTTGACCCGCCACGATGGTTCCGGTCCGCCTTCAAGTTCGGCTTCGGTCAGCACGAAACCGCCACCGACCGAATAGAACGTCTCCTGAAGAATGACGTCGCCCTGAGTGTCAAGCGCGTTGAGGACAAGGCCGTTGCTGTGCCCCTCCAACAGAACGTCATAGTCAAAAACCAGATCAAGGCGCGGGTCAAAGGCCAGCGTCGGCAGGCCCGGCACAGTGATCCTGCGCGTCCTGCCGATTTCAGCCAGTGCCGCTTCTGCTGTTGCTTGATCGAACGTTTCGGGCCGGAACCCCGCCAAACCCAGAATGACCGCCCTGTCGGTTGCGTGGCCCTGCCCGGTATACGCCAGCGATCCATGCAACGAACACCGCAGGCCGGCGGCGGTGAAATCGCTGGCCCGCAACATGTCCAGAAACCGGACCGCGGCCACCATCGGCCCCATCGTGTGCGACGACGAGGGGCCAACGCCGATCTTGAAAATGTCAAATATGCTCAGAAACATATCGCCTCGCCGACCATGTGGTGCGCGTTCGTAACGAAATCCCGTGTGCCACGATAGACCGGAACCGACCACCTTTCGCCTGAATTACGCCGCCCGCATGCCGGGATCGGGTTCGTTTGCGGAAATTCACCCTCGCGGCGGGGCGTTATTGCGCCTATAACGTCGGGCAAAACAGGCTATGGGGGAATCGCAGCATGGTGACGGACCTGTCTCCGGTGGACACCGCAAAGTTCGTGGCGGCCAAGCGCGCGCTGGATTACGTGGAAAGCGGAATGCGCGTCGGCCTTGGCACCGGCTCGACCGCTGCATGGATGGTACGCATATTGGGCGAAATGGTGCGCAAGGACGGCCTCAAGGTCGTCGGTGTGCCCACATCGGACCGGACGGCGGCACTGGCCAAGGGCGCGGGCATTACCCTCAGAACGCTGCAGGAAGCGAAATGGCTGGACCTGACCATCGACGGCGCTGACGAGTTTGACGCCAGTCTCGGCCTGATCAAAGGCGGTGGCGGTGCCTTGCTGCAGGAAAAGATCGTTGCGACCGCATCGGACCGGATGGTGGTGATTTCCGACATCTCCAAAGAGGTGGAAACACTCGGCGCGTTTCCCCTGCCGATCGAAGTCGTCACCTTTGGGTGGGAAACCACCAAGGCACTGATCGAGGAGGCGCTGATGAATGTCGATGTCATGGGGCGCGCCGGAACCCTGCGAATGGATCGCGACGAACCGTTCCTGACGGACGAGGGGCATTACATTCTGGATTTTCATTTACGCCGCATTGCCGAGCCGCGCAAACTGTCGCTGATCCTCAACCAGATACCGGGTGTGGTTGAAAACGGATTGTTCATTGATATCTGTGACACGGTCGTGATCGGATATGGAGACGGAAATGTCGAAGTGCGCGACATCAACAGCGGCACGATCGAACACGAACGTATCGATGTGATCGAACGGGACAACCTGTTTATGGATATAGCAGAATAGCGATGAATTTCGATTTTGATCTTTTTGTCATCGGCGGTGGGTCCGGCGGTGTCAGGGCGGGACGGCTGACAGCGGCGGCGGGGTATCGCGTCGGGCTGGCCGAGGAATACCGCATGGGCGGCACCTGCGTCATTCGCGGCTGCGTGCCCAAGAAACTGATGGTCTATGCGGCGGGATTCGCCGACGCGTTCGAAGATGCCGCCGGTTTTGGGTGGAGCGTGGGCGAGACCCGGTTTGACTGGGCCAGACTGATCGCCGCGAAAGATCAGGAAATCGCGCGGCTGGAAAGCATTTACCGCAAGAACCTTTCAGCGTCCGGGGCCGAGGTTTTCGACGCGCGCGCGCGCCTCGTCGGCACGCACACCGTTGAACTGGCCGATGGCCGGCGCTTCAACGCCAAACATATCCTTCTGGCCGTTGGCGGCGCGCCTTTCGTGCCTGATTTTCCGGGGTCCGACCTGGCCATCACTTCCAACGAGGTGTTTGACCTCAAGACCCTGCCGCCCCGTGTCCTGATCGTGGGAGGCGGGTACATCGCCTGCGAGTTCGCGGGAATCCTGAAGGGTCTGGGTTCGGAGGTCACGCAGTTTTACCGCGGCGCCCAGATCTTGCGCGGCTTTGACGATGAAGTGCGCGGTCATCTTGCGGACGAAACCATGGCGCGCGGGATCAATCTTCATGTGGGCACCGATGTGACCTCGATCACGCAAGCACCGGCGGGTTTGCAGGTCAATTGCACGAACGGATCAACGACCGAGGTCGATGTGGTCCTCTATGCCACCGGACGTCGCCCGAACACGGCCGATCTGGGGCTCCAAACCGTTGGGCTTGAAACCGGACGGGCCGGGGAGGTCGTCGTGGACGCGTGGTCGCAAACACGTGTTCCGTCGGTCTACGCCGTTGGGGACGTCACAAACCGGGTCAACCTGACCCCGGTCGCCATTCGCGAGGGTGCGGCCTTTTTCGAAACGGTTTTCAACGCCAATCCCACCAGGGCGGATCATGAAGACATTCCAACGGCGGTGTTTACCCATCCTGAAATCGGCACCGTTGGTCTGACAGAGGAGGAAGCGCGGGGGCGCGAGAGGATCGAGGTCTACCGCTCGGCCTTCCGCCCGATGATGCACATCCTTGCCGGGCGCAGCGAACGCATGCTGATGAAAATGATCGTAAGCTCGGACACCCGGCGGGTGCTGGGCGTTCATATCGTGGGGCAGGCGGCTGGCGAAATGATCCAGATGGTGGGGATTGCCATCAAGATGGGGGCGACCAAGGAGGATTTCGACCGCACGATGGCGCTTCACCCGTCAGCGGCCGAGGAACTGGTGACAATGAAAGAACCGACCCGAGCGGGTTGATATTGACCTGCCCAAAACCCAGTTATCGGGTAGACTGCGGGCAATGTGTAAGTTGAGGAAGGAAATCTGGTCAAATGGCTGGCAACGACAATGGCGGCCCATGGGGCGGCGGAAACAAGGGCGGTGGAAATCGCGGTGGAAACCGGGGTCCGGGCAATGAAGGCCCGCAAATTCCCGAGATCGACGAGATCGTAAAAAAAGGTCAGGAGCAGCTGCGCGTGCTCATGGGCGGTCGCGGCGGCCGTGGTTCGGGGCGCGGCGGCCCTTCGCCTTCGTTTGGCCGCGGGACGATTGGCATCGTGGTGCTGGCGCTGGCAGCACTTTGGCTTTTCGTGTCGTTCTACACCGTCAAGCCCGAAGAAAAATCGGTCGAGCTTTTCTTTGGCAAATACTACGCGACCGGCGATTCCGGCCTTAACTTTGCGCCCTGGCCGGTCGTAAGCAAGGAAATCGTCGCCGTCACACGCGAACGTACCGAAGATATCGGTGTCGGGCTGAATTCGCGATCGGATCAGGGTCTGATGCTGACGGGTGACGAAAACATCGTGGATATTGATTTTCAGGTGGTCTGGAACATCACCGATCCGTCGATGTTCCTGTTCAATCTTGCCGACCCGGAGGAAACGATTTCGGCCGTTTCGGAATCGGCCATGCGCGAGATCATCGCGCGCTCCAAGCTGGCGCCGATCCTCAACCGCGACCGGGGGGTGATCTCCGCCGAACTCCAGATGCTGATCCAGGAGACGCTGGACAGTTACAAATCCGGCATGAACATCGTCAGGATCAACTTTGAACGCGCCGACCCTCCGCGCGAGGTCATCGATGCGTTCCGCGAGGTTCAGGCCGCCGAACAAACGCGTGACACGCTGGAAAAACAGGCGGATGCCTATTCGAACAAGGTCGTTGCCGGCGCGCGGGGTGAAGCCGCGCAATTGTTGCAGGAGGCCGAAGGCTACCGTGCGCAGGTCGTGAACCAGGCCGAAGGTGAAGCCAGCCGGTTCCTCTCGGTCTATACGGAATATTCAAAAGCTCCCGAGGTGACGCGAAAACGCCTCTACCTCGAAACGATGGAGCGTGTCCTGGGTGCCGTCGACAAGGTCATTATCGACGATAGTGCCGGAAACGGTCAGGGTGTCGTCCCCTATTTACCGCTCAACGAGTTGGGCAAGAAAGGAGTGAACCGATGAAACGTTCTGCCATAATCCTGCCCGTTCTCGTTGTTTCGCTGTTCATCGCGTCCGCGTCGGTCTTCACGGTGGATGAGCGCGAAAAAGCGCTGGTTCTGCAATTTGGTCAGGTCAAGGCGGTCAAGGAAAACCCCGGCATCGCCTTCAAGATCCCGTTCATTCAGGATGTCGTCAAATACGAAGACCGCATCCTGTCACTGGATACGCAACCGCTGGAGGTCACGCCGCTTGACGATCGCCGTTTGGTCGTCGATGCGTTCGCGCGTTGGCGCATCTCGGACGTCGTTCGGTTCCGGCAGGCGGTCGGCACGGGCGGTGAACGGCTGGCCGAAAGCCGGCTTGATCGCATTCTCAATGCCGCAACGCGTGAGGTTTTGGGTTCCGTCACGTCCAACACGGTTCTGTCGGCTGACCGGGTTCAGTTGATGAACGAGATTCGCGACACGGCCATCAAGGAGGCGAAATCGCTGGGTGTCGAGGTCGTTGACGTCC
>CAYXNM010000174.1:0-5122 GCA_964466385.1 uncultured Rhodobacter sp.
GCCATCAAGGGCGATGTGCCCTTTCATCGCGCGGATCCAGCCCATGGCGGAACAAACGACTGTAATCGGCTCGCGCTCGATCATGGCTTCCAGCGGGACGTCCTCGATTTCAGGCGCATCCGCCAGCTCGCTGCGACGCGCACCGCCCGGTGCGGTCGCCCCGAACGCTTTGCGTGTTTCGCGCAATTGATCGGAAATCCGCGCCCATTGCAGCGTTTCGTCGCCAAGAAGATCTTCAAGATCGGCGCGCTCGACCAGAAGCGCGTCATGCTCGCGCCGAAGCTCCAACTCCTCCAAACGCCGGAGCGAACGCAGGCGCATGTTCAGGACGGCCTCGGCCTGGATGTCGGTCAGGTCGAATTCCGCCATCATGACGGGCTTGGGTTCGTCTTCTGTCCGGATAATCTCGATCACGCGATCAAGGTTGAGAAAGGCAACGATATACCCTTCCAGCACCTCAAGCCGGTGGTCGATCTTGTCCAGCCGGTGACGGCTGCGGCGCAAAAGGACATCGCGCCGGTGGTCAAGGAAGGCGCGTAGAACCTCTTTCAGGGAACAGACTTTCGGGGTCAGCCCGTCGATCAGCACATTCATGTTGATGGAAAACCGCGTTTCCAGATCGGTCTGGCGAAACAACGTTTCCATCAGAACCGCCGGATCGACCGTGCGGGCGCGCGGCTCCAGCACAAGGCGGATGTCGTCAGCACTTTCGTCCCTGACATCCCCGAGGATCGGGATTTTCTTAAGCTGTATCGCCTCGGCTATTTTTTCGATCAGGCGGGATTTCTGGACCTGATAAGGGATCTCGGTCACGATGATCTGCCAGGCCCCACGAGGAAGCTCCTCGACGTGCCAGCGCGCCCGAATTCGGATCGACCCGCGTCCGGTTTTGTAGGCCGCCAGAATGTTATCGCGAGGCTCGACAATGACCCCGCCAGTTGGAAAATCCGGGCCCGGCACATGTTCCAGCAGGGTTTCATCCCGCGCATTGGGCGCCTTGATCAGGTGCAAAGCGGCGGTCAGCAATTCGCCTATATTATGCGGCGGAATATTCGTGGCCATGCCAACGGCAATCCCACTTGCCCCATTGGCCAGCAGGTTCGGAAACGCGGCGGGCAGCACCACTGGTTCGGTCAGCGAGCCATCGTAATTGTCGCGAAAATCAACGGCATTTTCGGCCAGACCGTCGAGCAGAGCTTCGGCCGGGGCGGCCATCCGCGCTTCGGTGTAACGAGCGGCGGCGGGGTTGTCGCCGTCGATATTGCCGAAATTCCCCTGCCCGTCGACCAGCGGGTAGCGCATGTTGAAATCCTGCGCCAGACGCGCCAGCGCGTCGTAAATCGCCTGATCGCCATGGGGGTGATAGTTGCCCATGACATCGCCCGAGATTTTGGCGGATTTGCGAAACCCCCCCGTCGGGCTGAGCTTGAGTTCCCGCATCGCGTATAAAATCCGCCGATGAACAGGTTTCAACCCGTCACGCGCATCGGGCAACGCGCGGTGCATGATCGTGGAAAGCGCGTATTGCAGGTACCGCTCGCCAATCGCGCGGCGCAGCGGTTCAGAGACCGTCAGCCCGTGTTCGGGCGCCTCAGTGCTATCGGAATGTTCGGCCATGTGTGGCGGTGTAATCGGTTGATTTATTCGGGTCCAGCGCCAAATCACCGCTTGGCGTCAGAAGGCTTGTCGCAGGCGCAACCTGTCGCTAAGCAGGCGTCTCAAAAAGAGATGATCCGCATGGCGAAGAAAACCATTTTGATCACCGGTTGCTCGTCCGGTATCGGCCTTGACGCGGCGCGAACGCTTGCGAAACGTGGGTGGCGCGTGTTCGCGACCTGCCGAAAAGACGCGGACGTCCAGCGGCTGAACGCCGAAGGCCTGGAAAGTTTCAAACTTGACTACGAGGACGAAGACTCGGTCGCCGCCGCTGTTTCGGAGGCCCTCTCGCGGACCGGTGGCACGCTTGACGCGCTCTTTAACAACGGCGCCTATGCCATTCCCGGCGCGGTCGAGGATGTTTCACGCGATGCCCTACGCTCGATATTCGAGGCCAACCTGCTGGGCTGGCATGATCTGACGAACCGCCTGATCCCGGTGATGCGTGCCCAGGGGCACGGGCGCATCCTCCAGTGTTCTTCCGTTCTGGGTTTCGTTCCGATGAAATGGCGGGGGGCCTATGTTGCGACAAAATACGCACTGGAAGGGTTGAGTGACACCTTGCGTCTGGAACTGCATGGCAGCGGCATCTCAGTGGCCCTGATCGAGCCCGGTCCGATCGATACCAAGTTTCGTCAGAACGCGCGATTGCAGTTTGAAAAATGGATCGACTGGGAAAACTCCCCGTTGTCCGGACTTTATCGCAGCACCTTGCGAAAGCGTCTTTATGACACGAACACGAAAAAGGACCGCTTCGAACTGCCCGCGTCTGCCGTGACCGCCAAGGTCATCCACGCCCTTGAAAGCCGCCGCCCCAAGGCGCGCTATTTCGTCACGACCCCGACCTATGTCGCAAGTCTCATGCGCCGCTTCCTGCCAACCGCGGTTTTTGATATGATCCTGTCAAAAGGCTGACGAAAGGGTTTCCTGATGGCTGATGATCCACTGTTTTACGTTGTCGTTGCGTCGATCCTGCTGGTTTTCGTCATTTTGATGGCCGGGCTTTACAGTTTCACACGCGGCCCGGAATTCAGGCTGAAATATTCCAACAAGTTGATGCGCGCGCGGATTGCTGCGCAGGCGCTGGCCGTCGTCCTGATATTGCTGTTCGTTTTCCTGCGCCAGAAGGGGGGGTGAGATCTTGGTCGTCCTCAACAGGATCTACACGCGCACCGGCGATTTCGGAGAGACCGCACTGGGCGACGGATCGCGCGTTTCCAAAACGGATATGCGGGTTGCAGCCTATGGGACGGTCGATGAAACGAACGCCGCGGTCGGGATGGCCCGGCTGCATGCCGGGGGCGAGACCGACAGGATGTTGTCGGTCATTCAGAACAACCTCTTTGACCTTGGGGCGGATTTGTGCCGCCCTCAAGCAGATGATGAAGGCACGGTCGGGCATACGCCCCTGCGGATGAAACCCGCGCAAATCAAAAGGCTGGAGGATGAGATTGACACCATGAACGCCCGCCTTGAACCCCTGCGCAGCTTTGTGCTGCCCGGCGGTTCGGCGCTGGCGGCGCATTTGCATCATTGCCGGACCGTTGCGCGCCGGGCGGAGCGACTGGCCGTCGAACTGGCTCGGGTGGAAAAGGTGAACCCGGATGCGGTCAAATATCTCAACCGCCTCAGCGACTGGTTTTTTGTTGCAAGCCGGATCGCCAATGACGACGGGCGCAACGATGTCTTGTGGGAACCGGGGGCCTGAGCGCGCCTGCGTGAATTGACCTCGCTTCGGATTGGGCGCAGTCTGGCGGGGTTGCAAACGGGATGGGCCGGACATGCCAAACACGAAAATCGACGCGCTGGTGTCGCAAATCAATGATGGCGCAACGCTTTGCGTTCCCGTTTCGCGCAGCGGAATAGCCATGGAAGCAACAAGGCGGCTGATTGCGCGCAAGATCAGTAACCTGCATCTGATCGCCATTCCGACCAGCGGCCTTCAGGCCGATATGCTAATCGGGGCTGGTGCTGTTTCCGTGATGGAAAGTGCCGGGGTTACGCTGGATGAATTCGGGCAAGCGCCGCGTTTCGTGGCTGCCGTGAAAGCGGGTGGAATCAGACTCAGGGACTCAACCTGCCCGGCCATCATTTCCGCCCTTCAGGCCGGCGAAAAGGGTATTCCGTTCATTCCCATGCGCGGGTTGATCGGGTCGGACCTGCTGAATTACCGCGACGACTACCGGGTCATCGACAACCCGATGTCGGTCGAACCTGATCCCATCGTCGCGCTGCCTGCGATCGTGCCGGATGTTGCGCTTTTTCACACGCCGCTTGGCGATACGTCCGGGAATGTCTGGATCGGCAACATGCGGGAACTGATGACGATGGCCCATGCCTCCAGAACCACGCTGGTCACGGTCGAGGAGATTACGGGACACAATCTGCTGGCCGACCCTCTGCGAGCGCCCGCAACGATCCCCGCGACCTACATTACCCACATCGCGGAGGCCAGGAACGGTGCATGGCCGCTGGCATTGGCGGGGTGTTACGAGGCGGACACGGATGCGCTGGCGGCCTATGCAGGAATGGCGCAGACGAAATCCGGGTTTCAGACCTTCATGGACGAAGCCTCTTTGCATGCGGCCGGATAGATGACACCGACCAGCGAAGAGGTGCTGATATTCGCCATCGCCCGGATGCTGACAGGCGTTCAGCGGATCGCCGTCGGCGTTTCGTCCCCGATCCCCGGGTCCGCCACGCTTTTTCATCGTGCAACCTCTCCCGACCCGGTTGAGGTCACCGTGCTCAACAGCACGCACCTTCAATCGCTGAACGACGGCGCCACCGAACTGTTCGACCGCGCCGCACAAGGCCGAATCGAGGCTTTTTTCCTGAGCGGAGGGCAGATCGACGGGCAGGCCAACATCAATCTTGTTGGCACCGGATCCTATCCACGCCACGACGTGCGGTGGTCCGGTTCGTTCGGCTCGGCGATGCTTTATTACCTTGTGCCGCGTGTCATCCTCTTTCGGCAGGAACATTCGCGCCGCACGATGGTAAAGACGGTCGATTTCATCTCGGCCCCCGGCACCAGCGATCCCGGCGTTTACCGCCCCGGCGGTCCTTTCGGCCTGGTCACCGGGCTGGGCGTGTTCTCGTTTGACCGCAGGGCGGGCCGTTTTTTGCTTTTGTCCGTTCACGCAGGGCACAGTCTTGAGGAGATACAGGACAACACGGGGTTTGCGTTTGACCACGCGGCGAACCCGGAAACCACGCCCGCACCGTCGCAATCCCAGCTTGCCCTGCTGCGTTCAACGGTGGCGGGACAAATCGCCGACCCCTATCCGGAATTCGCAGCGCGGGTCTTTGGGGTCTGACCTTTCGCACATGTTCTACCAGCACGCCTAATGACCAACCCATGATTGAGGGGGAGATCGGAGAGTGCAGCGCGCGTTCACCCCCCGGCCATTTTGGCACGAACCCCGTCCCCATTCCCGTCCGGCGGATACGCCGGGCAGCGCCT
>CAYXNM010000175.1:0-3314 GCA_964466385.1 uncultured Rhodobacter sp.
TGTTTTCCGTTCAGTATCGCAAGGCCGAGAGGCGCCCGGATGTGCCGGAATAGCCGCATTTGCGGGTGCGACCTTTAGAACCTTCGTTCCGACGAATGACTACTGAGACATTCGTAAGAACGCGGGGCAGCTTACCCGCCGCTCTCTGTGTTTGGGCCAATGCCTGCCTCGCCAATCCCCCAGGACATTGAAAATGCCGGAAGCACATGGTCACTACGACAGTTGCAACCGTGCGGGGCGCAAACGGTCTGTCCGGATCAGGCTTTGGCCCCTATGTTTGGGTCGTATCAGGATTTTCTGACCTGCCTTGGGCAAATCCATGTATGAGGACACTTGAGTTCGCCGCGAGCCAATCTTCTGCATAGGTCGCGTCGTTAAGCACCGTGGTCGCTCGGTCCCTGACCGACGACGCATAGAGAATTTGCCCCCCAAGTCGATCAAGCACCAAGCCGGTGACCATTTCTATTTTCAAGTCAGGATCAATGAAGCCCGCACCTTGTGCCGCGCTCAGATATTTGGCCAGACCGGCATGAAATTGCGACGTCAGTTCATAGTTTTTCTGCTCGCGTGCGATCACGCTGAATACGTCCGCTTGCGCCACCAATGCCTGAAATGTCTCGGCAATGAACATCTCAAGACGCAGGACGTATTCCTCTTGTGTCTTCGGCGATTTGGCAATCAATCGCAGGGGGACCTCGAACGTGACGGACCTGAACTCATCAACGATGGCATCAAGGAGCCCCTGTTTGGAGCCAAAATAGTGGTGGATCATCGTTGAGCTGGCGTCCGCAGCGGCGCAGATTTCGCGGACCGACGCACCTGCAAAGCCGTGGTCCGCAAAGAGTTCCTTTCCCGCATCAATCAAACGGGCCTTTATGGATTGGTCTTTGATGGGTTTCTCCCCTGCTGCGCCCGAACCAGGGGCCAAATCGATCATGCCGCCGCCAAGGCTGCCTCAGACTCGATCTTTTCTAGCTTTCTCGGATGCGGTTCACCAGTCTCGATATAGTGACCCAGTTCCTCAAGGCCGCGCAGGAAACCCGGGTTAAGGCTTTTGGTGAACATCCCTTTCATTGGCTTGCTGAACCATTTCGGGCGCGCATATCCACTGTAGGTGATTGTGCATTTGTTGTCGCCCGCCGGTTCAACGGTAATTGTCGCAGCATACCCAAGCATCGGCATGAGCCTCGGCGTTTTGCAGAGCGTCACGCTGGTCGAGAGGCTGCGCTTGGCGTCGCTGTAGGCTGTAATGATTTCTTCTTGATACACGGGTTGAAATTTCTTGATGAGGTAAGAATTGCGGCCCTTGGCCGGCGCTCCGGGAAGGGCAGGCCCTGGAATGGCTTCGGCCGTCGGGTTTGCCGCCATCCAACGGTCAACAGCGACAAATTCGTTGCCAATGATTTGCCAGGCGTGATCGGCAGAAGCGTTCAGGGTGAGGGTATGGGTGGAGGTTTTCATTTTGACGTCTTTCGTTGGGGTCGAGCTATCTAACAATCGTTAGATATGATCTAGCAAACGATTTGTCAACGGCGGAATCAGCACCAGCATACGTTCTGTCAACGTTGGGTCAGACCGCGCAGGCCCGGACCCGCAACTGCATGCTGCCTTTGGATCGAAGCGTTGCATTGGCTAAAAAGCGCGCGTTCCTGCCGTTGGTTGCATACGGTTTAAACGCCCGGCGTCCGCCGATTCCACCTCGACCCTAACTACCCGTGAGAAAGACTCCCACCAACGTCCTGACCCGGCCGCCCACCGCACCCGTATTCGCTCCGCTTTGGTGTGGACCTGCCCCGTTCCACGTCAGCCCAGCAATCCCTGTATCTGTTCGTGCAGAGACTTTGGAACCTCGATGCCCTCATGGGCCGTGGCTTTGCGGTTTTCAAAACGCCGTGCGCCGGGAAGACGGGTGCCCTCTTGATCCAGGATCTCTGAAAACAGCTTCTCGCCATGGGCTAGGAACCCGTCAGCGTCGCCAAACCGGGCGGGGTCAAGGGCGATGATCAGCTCTCCTCCTTTGGGGGGGCCGCCTTTGCCGCCGTCATCCGCTTTTGACTCGATGCTCAGGAACTCGCCGATCAGGGGGCCGGCGAGAAGCTCGATCATCATGGCAAGGGACGCGCCCTTATAGCCGCCAAATCCAAGCTGTGCGCCTTTCAGGATCAGGTTGGGGTCGGTCGTTTTCTCGCCATCCGGGCCGATGCCGGCTGTGTCCGGCACGCTGTGACCATCGCGCGCCGCGATCTGCAATTCTCCCCGTGCCGTGGCCGAGGACGCCTGATCGAAAACCAGAGGGTCATTGTCTTTTCGCGGCCAGCCGAACCCCATCGGGTTGGTTCCGAAGATACCGATCGAGCCGCCTGCCGGGGCCACATAAGGGTACGAGGCCGTAACCGCAATTGCGCAGAGACCCTGCCGCGCCAGCGCCTCGACCTCGGGCCACATGGCGGCGATGTGGAACATGTTGGTAAAGGCAAGCGACGCAATCCCGTTTTCACGCGCGCAATCCGCCAAAGGCCCCAAGGCAACCGCCTGTCCGACCGGCGCAAAGCCCGCATCACCATTGACGCGTAAAACCGCTGGGGCCAGCTTTTCGACCTTGGGGTCGGCATGACCATTCACGCGGCCTGATTTCACGCCCGACACATACCATGGCAAGCGGAACAGACCGTGCGAATAACACTTGTCCGCTTCGGCCTCGATCATCCTGTCGGCAGCCGCCTTGGCATTCTGGTCGTTGCATCCGTTTGTGCTGAGGCAGCGATAAGCCAGATCATGGGCGTCTTTGAGGGTCAGGTTAACGTGGGTCATCTAAATCTCCAATTTTCGTCCGGCACAGGTTACACATGGGACTTTTGGCGGCAAGCCGTCAATTGCGAGAGAACCCGGCAGCATGTCTGCCCGCCCAAAGGCCGCTTGCCAGACACGCTGTCAGCAGATAGCCGCCTGTCGGCGCCTCCCAGTCCAGCATTTCGCCTGCACAAAAGACACCGGGCAGTTTTTTCAGCATCAGGTTTTCGTCAAATTCCGAGCGGCAAACGCCACCCGCCGTGGAAATCGCTTCGGCAATCGGGCGAGGGCCGACCAGCGGCACCGGCAGCTCTTTTATCAAACCCGCCAACGTTGCCGGATCAACCGGCAAGGGGTGCGCAAATTCCTGTAGCAATGCGATGCGCATAGGATCAAGGCGCAAACTCTTGCGCAAATGGTTCGCAAGGCTGGCCTTTCCCCGGTGCCGCGCCAGTCGTTCCGCGACCTCTGAAACGCTGCGGTCAGGCATCATGTCCAACGTCAGCGCGGCCCCCTCACGCAGA
>CAYXNM010000175.1:3414-5122 GCA_964466385.1 uncultured Rhodobacter sp.
CCGCGCCAATGCCACCGCGTCTTCATCGTAACACCAAGGCCGCGCAATCTTTCCAGCCACGCCCGCAGCAGGGGCGACGCCTTCATCGACCTTGGGAAAACGCGCCCGCTGGAGCCGGTAAATACCTCTTGCCCAAGGCCCTGCGCCCATGCCTGCACATCACGATTCGAGAACGTGTCGAGCATGGGCCGCAGCCATTCGCTCGCGTCGCCATACTTCGCAACAAAGTCCTGAAACGGTTGGTCGAACGTCAGGTTCAATCCCGACTTCCCCGCCATCAGCAGTTTTCGCGCGGGCGAGGGCTTGCCCTCGATCACTGTCACGCGCAATCCGGCGCTGGCCAACGCATCTGCGGCCATCAATCCGGCGGGGCCTGCCCCGATCACGATTGCGTCTGACATAAAGCCACCCTTGCACGTACACGGCAATCCAGTCAGCTTATGCGCAGGAATTTTGGGCGGCAACAACGGGAATGGGCAGAAATGGGCGTTATGATCGACGGGCGCTATCAGGCTGAAGACCCAAGGCCCGACACCGACGAAAGCGGGGAATTCAATCGCAGGGCAAGCTCGATCCGGAATTGGATCACGGCGGATGGGCGACCGGGGCCGACGGGGAAAGGCGGATTCAAGGCGAAACGCGGGCGCTACCATCTGTTCGCTGCGTGGAACTGTCCCTGGGCACACCGGGCACTGCTGATACGTGCGCTCAAAGGGCTGGAGCAGGACATCCAGGTTTCCATGGCTCTGCCGCGCAGAACGGATCAGGGCTGGGTTTTTGAACCAAGCGGGCCATTCGCAGACCCTCTCTTGGGTGCGCGCGCCGTCCACGAGATTTACGCGCGTCAACGCCCGCCCTACACCGGGCGCATCACGGTTCCGGTCCTGTTTGACGCGGAAACGAACCAAGCGGTCAGCAATGAATCAGCCGATATTATTCGCATGTTGAACGCTGAATTCGCAGGCGGCCCTGATCTTTATCCAGCCCTGCTGCGCCCGGCAATCGACCGTTGGAACGACCTGATCTATCCCACGCTCAACAACGGTGTTTACCGCGCTGGATTTGCCCGAACGCAAAGCGCCTATGACACCGCCGTGGCCGAGGTTTTCGCCACGCTCGACAAAATCGACGCCCAGCTTGCCCTCACCCGCTATCTGACCAGCGACACCCTGACCGAGGCCGACCTGCGCCTGTTTCCAACCCTCGCCCGGTTTGACGTTGCCTATCACACGGCCTTCAAGTGCAACATCAGGCGTATCGTTGATTACAGGAACCTGTGGGGATATGCGCGCGAGATTTATCAGATGCCCGGCATTTCCGGCACTGTGGATTTCGATATTTACAAACGCGGTTACTTTTCACCCTCCGAACTTCGCAATCCGCTGGGCATCATTCCCGCAGGCCCCGTGATCGACTGGACCACGCCCCACGGCCGGGATTGACCGACACCGTTCTCAGGACTAGGATCAACCCGCTCAAGTCGGCAGGCAGTGAGTGCAAACGGTGTGTGCCATGACGATTCCTGAACCGGAGGATGTTATGGAAACCATGACTGAAATAAGCAAACCACGTCGCCGAGGGCGTGGCGTACCGAAAGACACGCCGACAATACCCGACGCGTTCAACCTGTCCAACCTGTCGAAACGGCCCAGATTCGGGTTCCTCAGCGAAGGTGATATCGACGAGCTGAAAACCCGCAGTTTCGATC
>CAYXNM010000176.1:0-5019 GCA_964466385.1 uncultured Rhodobacter sp.
CGTTCTGGCGCCTTTTGCCGGGCAAGCGAGCGTGAAAAAGGCGCTTGAGTGCAAGCTTTGAGACCGCCGCGCGCTTACAACGCCCGCCAGCCGATATCCGTGCGAAAAACCCCCTCGGGCCAGTCGATGGCGTTCACCATCTGATAGGCGCGTGCATGGGCCTCGGCAAGGCTTGCCCCGCGCGCAGAGACGTTCAGAACACGCCCCCCCGCGGCGCGAAGCCGCCCGTCGCGACGTTCGGTTCCCGCATGAAAAACCTGCGCCTTGCTGGACGAGGGCAACGCGTCTATTCCCCTGATCGCGCTTCCTTTTTCGTAAGCACCGGGATAGCCCGCCGCCGCCATCACAACCGTGATCGCGTGATCGTCGGCGAACCGCGCCGCGGTTTCCGGCAGTCGGTTCCCGGCACAGGCAAGCAGCAGATCCAACACCTGCGCACCCAGCCGCATCATCAGCACCTGACATTCGGGATCGCCGAAACGGACGTTGTATTCAACCAGTCGCGCCTGCCCCTCGCGGATCATCAGGCCGGCATAAAGCACGCCCTGATAAGGTGTGCCGCGTTTCACCATTTCAGCCAGCGTCGGGCGAATGATCGTTTCAATGGCGGCGGCTTCGATTTCGGCCGTCAGGACCGGGGCGGGGGAGTACGCCCCCATGCCACCCGTGTTGGGGCCGGTGTCGCCGTCGCAGGCGCGTTTATGATCCTGTGCGCTGCCGATTGACAGGCACTCAAGACCATCGGCCAAAACAAAGAGCGAGGCTTCCTCGCCCTCCATGAATTCCTCGATCACCACCTCGGCCCCGGCCTGCCCAAAGGCGCCGGCGAACATATCAACAAGAGCGTCCCGTGCCTCGGTGGCGGTCGCGGCGATGACGACACCTTTTCCCGCCGCCAGACCGTCGGCCTTGATCACGATCGGCAGGGGCTGGCCGTCAAGGTATTCCAGCGCCGTTTCGAGGTCGGAAAAATGCCCATAGGCTGCCGTGGGTGCCCGGCAGGCGACACAGACCTCCTTGGTAAAGGATTTCGAGGTTTCCAGCATTGCCGCGGCCTGTGACGGACCGAACGTCAGTATGCCCGCCGCCCGCAAATCATCGCTGACACCCGCAGCCAGCGGGGCTTCGGGGCCGATCACCACGAAATCAACGGCGTTTTCAACAACAAAGTCGCGTATTTCCCCGCTGTTTTCCACGTCCAGCGCAGCGCAGTCCGCAATCAAAGCCATTCCCGCATTGCCCGGTGCGCAGATCAGCCGGTCGCATTTGGGGTTTTGCTTGATCGCCCAGGCCAGCGCGTGTTCCCGCCCGCCGCTTCCAAGGATCAGAATATTCATGCCACCCCCGCTTGGCCTTCGCTTGCGGGCGTTCTAAAGTGGCAGGCAAAGAGACGCAAGCGAGGGTACATGTCCGACCTGATCGACCCCGGAGGCAATGGCAATAACGCGGGAAACGCCCCGGAGTTTTCGGTGTCCGAGCTTTCCGGCGTGGTCAAACGCATGATCGAGGGCGAGTTTTCGCATGTCCGCGTCCGGGGCGAGCTTGGCCGCGTTTCCCGCCCGGCCTCGGGGCATGTCTACCTTGATCTCAAGGACGACCGCGCTGTTTTGTCGGGTGTGATCTGGAAGGGTGTCGCCGCACGTCTGGCGCACCGTCCCGAGGAAGGCATGGAGGTCATCGCAACCGGGCGCCTGACCACCTTCCCCGGTCAGTCGCGCTATCAGATCGTGATCGAGGCGCTGGAACCTGCCGGCATCGGCGCCTTGATGGCGATGCTGGAAAAGCGCCGCAAAGCGCTGGCCGCCGAAGGCCTGTTCGACCCGGCGCGCAAGAAAACGCTTCCCTATCTGCCGGCGGTGATCGGGGTCATCACGTCGCCCTCGGGCGCGGTCATTCGGGACATTCTGCACCGCCTGCGCGAACGGTTTCCGCGCAAGGTTCTGCTGTGGCCGGTGACGGTGCAGGGGGCGGGCTCGGCCCCGGAAATTGCGCGTGCGATCAAGGGGTTCAACGCGCTCGACCCTGACGGCACGATCCCCAGGCCCGATTTGTTGATCGTGGCGCGCGGCGGCGGTTCGGTCGAGGATCTCTGGGGATTCAACGAAGAAATCGTGGTGCGGGCCGCGGCGCAAAGTGACATTCCGCTGATTTCCGCCGTGGGGCACGAAACCGACACGACGCTGATTGACCACGCATCGGATTTGCGCGCGCCCACGCCGACCGCGGCGGCGGAACTGGCGGTGCCGGTTCTGTCGGAGTTGCGCATCCAGATCGCATCGCTGCACGAGCGTCGCCTGCGCGGCTGGTCCGGGGGTCTTGAAACACGCCGTCAGCGGTTGCGCGATCTTTCCCGCGCTCTGCCGCGCCCCGGTGATCTTCTGGCGTCCGAACGCCAGTCGCTTGACAATCTGGCCGCGCGCCTCGGGCCGGGGCTGAAGGCCGCGACCCAGGGAAAACGGGTCGTTCTGGCCGCGCGTTCGGCCATTCTGCGCCCGTCGCTTTTGGCGCGCATGACGGAACAGAAAAGAAAGCATCTGGGACAGGTTGCTTCCCGGTTCTCGCAGGCGGTTCGTTCGGGAACCGAACGGCAGCGCGCGCGCCTTGACGCGTTGGACAGAATGCGACTGACGCTGGGATACCGACAGACACTCGCGCGGGGATTCGCGGTCGTTCGCGGGGCGGACAATGCTGTGATCACGCGCTCAAAACCTGCGTCAAGCGCCCCGTCCCTTGAGATCGAGTTTCACGATGGCCGTGTCAAGGCAACCCCCGCGAAGGCTGCACGAACAGCGCGAAAACCCTCAAGCAAGCCGCCCAGGGGCAATCAGGGCAGTCTTTTCTAGAGCGCAATCCGAAAAGTGGGAACCGGTTTTCGGAGTGAATTGCGCGTAAAACCAATAAGATAGAGCCGCCCCGCCGATTCCGGTAGAACAGACCCTAGACGCCCACGTCCGGGCCTTTGCAGGGGATTGCGCGCTCGTCCCGGCCGACCACGTCAAGGTCGGCTTCCGCCACTGCGCCTTCGGCACGCGCGGAATAATCTTTGCCCTTTTTGAAAAAACGCCAGCATTGTTCCTGTCCATCGCCTTCATAGATGAAGCAGATCATTTCCCTTCGCGCATAGTAGATGCCCCTGACGCAGCTTCCGTCCTGATATTGCCAGATCGACCTGTGACCGGGCAAATATTGCTCGATCCCGTAAGGCGCGCCGTCTTGCGAAAAGTAAAGAGTCTTGCCGTTGGCATAGGCATCAAACTCTGCAAGGGGCATGGCTTCCTCGGCCATCGCGGCCATGGGCAGGGTCATGATCGTCAGGCAAATCTTCGCGTGGCGGCGCATCTTTTGTCATCCCGGTGCGGTTGCAACCCTTTTACAGGATATTACAGCGCGTTGGGGACAAAATTCCGATGATCGGGGTTTTCCTTGCGCGCCCGCACGGCGACGAGCGGGTTCATGATGCGCCGCCAGGTTTTCGGAAACAGTGCGATGCACGACATCACCGGCAGCGAATGCGGCAGAACGGGCACGTCGCAGGCAGGCAGGGCGCCCAGTTCAATGCAGGTCTTGCCGGGGTGAACGTGGTGGTCGGAATGCCGTGGCGCGCTGAGCATCAGCATGTCGGAAAAGATGTGAGGGGCATTCCAGGAATGCCGCAGGCCAATGGGTTCGTATCTTCCATTGGGCAGAATGCGCCTCTGCAACCCGTAATGCTGGATATAGTCGCTGAGCAGCAATTGCGTCTGCGCGAACACAGAAAACCCGAGATACGCGAACAGTCCGGAACGTCCGGCGATCGTCAGCGCGATAAGCGCGAACACCAGATTACCGCCAAAATGTAGTTTGAATTCCGTCGGCATGCGACCTTTTTCAGGGTTTTGGTCCCGTTCGCGCCACCGTTCCGCCCGCGCGCCTTCCCGAAAAGAATCGCGCCATGCGCGGATGAAAAAAGCGTAAAAGCCTTCGTTCAGACGTGCGGTATTCGGGTCCATCGGCGTCGCGGCCAGTCGATGGTGGACCATCAGATGCGCGCTGGTGTGGTGGCCGAATAGAATGGATGTGAATATCCATTTTCCCAGTGTATGCCGCAACCGGTCGGACCTGTGGATCAGTTCATGCGCGTTGGCGGTGCTGACCGTCCCGAAGAACAACCCGAAGGCAAGAAACACGGTGATACTTTCCAGCCACCCGCCCGACCATCGGGAAACCGCCAGAATGCCGATTGGCAGCAGCGCGAAATGCCCAAGGGCGAGGATGACAGGGACGATGGAGGAGAACGCCCGTTCCCCCCGATTGGGGGCGGGCTGGGTCGCATTGGTGACCACGACGGCCTGATCGGCCAGAAATGTGAAGATGCTCTGGTAGAACAACGCCGCAAATGCCAGCGTCTGACCCAGGAATGGCTCCAGCAACAGGAATGGCAGCGGTACAAGTACCACCAGTCTCAACAACAGGCTTGCCTGCCCCATTTCCAGCTCCCCCGCGCTACACCACGCCTCTGTGTGATTAATCATTCCGGCAGATTAAGGGCGATTTGTTGACGATAATGTTTTTGGCGCGTGCGAAATGCATCGATTTTTCATGATTGCAACCGCCTTGTGCGAAATCGGGCGGTTGATGGTCGCAAATCTGTTGATTCGCCCGCGCGATGTGACCTATAGCCGTTTGCGCATGACCTCGATCAGCTTGGGGTCCCGGTCATGTGGTCAAGCCCATGAAGCCGCGTGCGTTTCGCGTGTGCCCTGTGGTTCGGATCAAACGCGAAGCGCCTTGGTAAAAAGGGGCAAAGCCAACCTTTCAGGGAGAAGCCGAAAATGGCGCTGGATGAACGCAAAGGTGTCTGGAAATCCGGGCGAGGGCGCGGACGCAAGACCCCCAAGGGTCGGCAGGTCGACGAAACCGCGCTGGCGGAAATCACGGCGCTGCTCGGGGACAGGCCACGGCGTCGCGATCTTCTGATCGAACACTTGCACCTTATCCAGGACAGGTTCGGGTCGCTTTCGGCCGCACATCTGCGCGCCT
>CAYXNM010000177.1:0-4931 GCA_964466385.1 uncultured Rhodobacter sp.
TATCTGACCCGGCGTCTGGTGGATGTCGCACAGGATTGCATCGTTCGGATGGACGATTGCGGCACCGAGCGGCGGATCACGGCGCAGGCGGCGATCAACGACGGCGAGGTCGTGGCCTCGCTTTCGGAACGCATTCTGGGACGGGTTACGGGCGAAGATGTGCTGCGTCCCGGCACGGAAGAAGTGCTGTGCGCAGAAGGCGAACTGATCGACGAACGCATGGCCGATCTGATCGAAACAGCCGGCGTGCAGTCGTTCCAGATGCGCTCGCCCCTGACCTGCGAAGCCGAAGAAGGCGTCTGCGCCCAGTGCTATGGTCGCGACCTTGCGCGCGGTACAAGGGTCAACCAGGGCGAGGCCGTGGGCATTATCGCGGCCCAGTCGATCGGTGAACCCGGAACCCAGCTGACCATGCGGACCTTCCACATCGGCGGAATCGCCCAAGGTGGTCAGCAGTCGTTCCAGGAGGCCAGCCACGAAGGCAAGGTTTCCTTCAAAGGCGAGAACATCATCAAGAACGCCGATGGCGACCTGATCGTCATGGCGCGGAACATGGAGATGATCGTCGAAGACGACAGCGATACCGAACTGGCCAGCCACAAGATGGGTTATGGTACACGGTTGCTGGTCAAGTCCGGTTCCAAGGTCAAACGTGGTGACAAGCTCTTTGAATGGGATCCCTATACCTTGCCGATCATCGCAGGTGTTGACGGCATCGCAAAATTCGTCGATCTGTCCGCCGGTATTTCCCTTCGTGACGAAACCGACGATGCAACCGGCATCAGCCAGAAAATCGTGACAGACTGGCGGGCGACCGCAAAAGGGAACGAGCTGAAGCCCGAAATCATCGTGATGGACCCGGCGACCGGTGAACCCGTGCGCCAGAAATCGGGCAATCCCGAAACCCACGCGATGTCGGTCGACGCGATCCTGTCGGTTGAAGACGGGCAGGAAATCCGCGCTGGCGACGTGCTGGCAAGGATCCCGCGCGAGGGTGCCAAGACCAAGGACATCACCGGCGGTCTGCCGCGCGTGGCGGAATTGTTCGAGGCCCGCCGTCCCAAGGATCACGCGATCATTGCAGAGATCGACGGGTATGTGCGGTACGGGCGCGACTACAAGAACAAGCGCCGCATTTCGATCGAACCTGCTGACGAGACCCTTGAGACCGTCGAATACATGGTCCCCAAGGGCAAGCACATCCCGGTTCAGGAAGGGGACTTCATCCAGAAGGGTGAATACATCATGGACGGCAACCCGGCCCCGCATGATATCCTGCAAATCATGGGCATCGAAGCACTGGCCGATTACCTGATCGACGAGGTGCAGGACGTTTACCGTCTGCAAGGTGTGAAGATCAACGACAAGCACATCGAGGTGATCGTTCGCCAGATGCTGCAAAAGTGGGAGATCAGCGACAGCGGCGGCACGACGCTTCTGAAGGGCGAACATGTTGACAAGGCCGAGTTCGTTTCGACCAACGAAAAAGCCGTGGCCAACGGGCTGGAACCCGCCAAGGGCGGGCCGATCCTGCTGGGGATCACCAAGGCCAGCCTGCAAACACGCTCGTTCATTTCAGCCGCGTCTTTCCAGGAGACGACCCGCGTTCTGACCGAGGCCGCCACGCAAGGCAAGCGCGACAAGCTGATCGGCCTCAAGGAGAACGTGATCGTCGGGCGCCTGATCCCGGCGGGCACCGGTGGTGCCACGCAAAAAGTGCGCCGTATCGCGGCCTCGCGCGATGCCGAGATCGTTGACCAGCGCCGCGAGGAGGCAGAAGCGGCCGCCGCACTGGAAGCCCCGATGGAAAGCGAACTGGAAATGGCGATGCCAATGGGGGCCGAACTACCCGAGGATGATCTTGGGCTGGTCGAAACCCCCGACACCTTCAGCGAACCGCAGCCTGAATAAGGACGCGGCACTCTGAACCAGACATTCGACCCTCGCCGGAAACGGCGGGGGTTTTTTGTGGCGGGACGCGCTTTTGCAATTAGCGGGGGCACTGCTGTCCATGCGTGAAGTTTGACACCAACCCGCCTAATCTCTGACCTGTCACTGCCCCTAAAGAAAAGAGATGAGGGACGCGTCCGACACTGGGAGGGCGCCCAACCTTTGAAGGCTTGGAGGGGACGCCGCGGATAGTTCAAACCTCGTTTATTTCAAGAGGTTGCTAAGCGCCCTGTCGCGCAGGATGCGCGCTTTCAGCGCGACGGGGAGGGTCGGGCGCGGCCCGGCGGTGCCGTGCCAGACGACGTTGAGAGCGCGGTTCTTTTGGGTGTCGGAGACAGCTCTTTCTTCCTGCTTCACAGATTAATGATTAGGCGGGTTGGTCTGAAAGACAGGTTGCAACAAGATCAGCCCGCCGGCGGCACGAGGTTTTCCCCGCCGGCTCGGTGAAAACGGCTGCCCGCCGACGCGCGCCTCAACCGCTGAATGATCTTGCGTGGCTGAAAAATTCCAATTATAGGCGATTGCGCATGACCTCGATCCAATTGTGGTCCGGGTCATGTGGTCAAGCCCATGAAACCGCGTGTGTTTCACGTGCGCTCCGTGGTTCGGATCAAACGCGAAACGCCTTAGGTGGGGCAGGTCCTGTTCTTGCCAATGCCATGGATTTGCCTCGATGTTTTCGACCCTATTGCTCGCCGCGGCCGGATTTTTTGCAGGCGTTTTGAATGCCGTCGCCGGTGGCGGCAGTTTTCTGACCTTTCCGGCGCTCGTTTACGCGGGTCTTCCGCCCATATCAGCAAACGCGACCAGCACTGTTGCGGTTTTTCCGGGTTATCTGAGTGCTGCGAGCGGGTTCATCAAGGAGATCCGGGCCTTTGACAGGCGGGTTCTTTTCCTCTTTTGCGTGCTGTCAGCCATCGGCGGTGTCGCAGGTGGCGTCCTTTTGCTGGTGACCCCGGCGGCGTTGTTCAGCGGTATCGTTCCCTGGCTATTGCTGGTTGCAACATTTCTGTTTGCCTTTGACGCGCCGCTTCGCCGCCTGATGGTTTCCGAAGACGGGATTGGCCCGAAAACGCGGTTCGTCTCGACTTTGGCCGTTACGACGTATGGTGGCTATTTCAACGGCGGACTTGGGATCATCCTTTATGGCCTTTTTGCAAGCCTGGGCATTCGGGACGTCAACCTGATGGCGGGCCTCAAAAGCGTCATGTCGTCCATATTGTCGCTCACTTCGGTGATCACTTTTGCCATTGCGGGCATTGTCCACTGGAACGCCGCAGCGATGGTCATGGTCATGACCATTGCCGGAGGGTACGTCGGCGCACGCGTGGTTCGCAGATTGCCCGTCAGGGTCTTTCGTTTCGCCGTCATCGCGATCGGTTTGACGATGAGCGTGATTTTCTTTCTGCGATAGCCCCGACAGAGGCCGGAAGGATTTCCCGATGCCCCTGTATCGGTCCCTGTCCGCTTGCTGTTGACATGGTTGGCGACTCCGCCTATACGCGCGCTATTCGCTGGAGGGACATTGTCTTTTCAGCGTCAAAAGCCACAATTTGGCGGTCATGATCCGGGCTTGCGCCTCGATCCTCTGGAATTCCGGCTGCGGTGCTTCCCGAAGAAAATTAGGGAACGCTGGCGGCTTTGGTGCGTTGCCGCAAGGCGCGCGCCTGAACGAGCTTGAAACGGGTAATACGGGGACGTCCGAATGCCAACGATCCAACAGCTGATCCGCAAGCCGCGGCAGCCAAAAGTAAAACGCCAGAAGTCGCAGCATTTGCAGGCTTGCCCGCAAAAGCGCGGCGTTTGCACACGCGTTTATACAACGACACCGAAAAAGCCGAACTCGGCCATGCGGAAGGTTGCCAAAGTGCGCCTGACCAATGGTTTTGAGGTCATCAGCTATATTCCCGGTGAAAGCCACAACTTGCAGGAACACTCGGTTGTTCTGATCCGCGGGGGCCGGGTGAAAGACCTTCCGGGTGTTCGCTATCACGTTCTGCGTGGTGTGCTGGATACCCAGGGCGTCAAAGATCGCCGTCAGCGTCGTTCGAAATACGGCGCCAAGCGTCCGAAATAAGGAGAGACCGTCATGTCCCGTCGCCATCGCGCCGAAAAACGTGAGATTCTGCCGGACGCCAAATTTGGCGATACCGTGCTGACCAAATTCATGAACAACCTGATGCTTGACGGTAAAAAGTCCGTCGCCGAGGGCATCGTTTACGGCGCGCTTGATCGCGTCGAGGGCAAGCTGAAACGCGCGCCCGTCGAAGTGTTCCACGAAGCGCTGGAAAACATCAAACCGTCCGTCGAGGTTCGCTCGCGCCGGGTTGGTGGCGCCACCTATCAGGTTCCGGTCGAGGTTCGCCCCGAGCGACGTGAAGCCCTGGCGATCCGCTGGCTGATCAAGGCCAGCCGCGCGCGCAACGAAAACACGATGGAAGAACGTCTTGCCTCGGAACTGATGGACGCCGTTTCGGCGCGCGGTTCTGCTGTCAAGAAACGTGAAGACACCCACAAGATGGCCGAGGCAAACAAAGCCTTCAGCCATTATCGCTGGTAAACTGAGAAGGCTCAGGTCAGATGGCACGCGAATACGAATTGGATCACTACCGTAATTTCGGGATCATGGCGCATATCGATGCAGGCAAAACCACCTGCACCGAGCGGATCCTCTATTACACAGGCAAGTCCCACAACATCGGCGAAGTGCACGATGGTGCGGCAACCATGGACTGGATGGAGCAAGAGCAAGAGCGTGGCATCACGATCACCTCGGCTGCGACCACCACGTTCTGGGAACGTACGACCGACGGGAAATCTGCTGAATCGACCAAGCATCGCCTGAACATCATCGACACCCCCGGCCACGTTGACTTCACCATCGAAGTCGAACGTTCGCTGGCCGTTCTCGACGGCGCGGTTGCGCTGCTGGATGCCAACGCCGGAGTCGAGCCGCAAACAGAAACCGTCTGGCGTCAGGC
>CAYXNM010000178.1:0-4896 GCA_964466385.1 uncultured Rhodobacter sp.
ATAGGTATGATACCCTGTGGCATTGGGATGACGTAAAAGCCTATTTTCGCCCCGAAGGCATGGACCCGGACCACAAGCCGATCATGACCGGTCGAGGTTTGAATCACAGCGACCGAGCGGGGACCGGCCTTTACCCACTGGTCAGGGAAGCCCGCCCATTGGGTGCGTCGTTTATAGGTTTACGCCCTACGCCGTCAGCTCGACAAAGACATCTTCAAGGTCGGGTTCCTCGGTCGAGATATCCCGGATCGCAACGCCAGCCGTAACAAAGGATGCAAGGATATCCGACACCTGCCCGCGCGAGCGGGAATAGGTGACCGCGACGGTGCCATCGTCACGAATCGCGGCCGTCACATCGCCCCTGAATTCCGGTAAACGCGTCTGCGGCGTTTCGGTCGTGATAACCAGCGTTTTCGCGTCGATCGAGGCGATCAGGTTCTTGGTGCTGTCCTTGGCAACGATGTCTCCGTGGTGGATGATGGCGATCTGGTCGCACATCTCCTCGGCCTCTTCCAGATAATGCGTGGTCAGGATGATCGTGACCCCGTTTGCATTGAGGGCGCGAATGTAATCCCACAGCATACGCCGCAATTCGATGTCGACCCCTGCGGTCGGCTCGTCCAGAACCAGAATGCGGGGCGAATGCACCATCGCCTTGCCCAGCAACAGCCGACGCCGCATACCGCCTGACAGGGATCGCGCATAGGCTTCGGCCTTGTCGGCCAATCCGACGACGCGCAGGATTTCGTCCGTGCGCCTGTCCTTTCGGGCAACGCCGTACAACCCGGCCTGCAAGTCAAGCGAATCGCGTGGTGTCAGAAAGGCGTCAAGGTTCAGTTCTTGCGGGACGACTCCGATGGCCGCGCGGGATTGTCGCGGGTTCACGTCCTGATCAAACCCCCAGATATTGACACGCCCGCCCGTCTTGATGACCAGCCCCGCCAGAATATTGATCAGCGTCGATTTCCCCGCACCGTTCGGCCCCAAAAGTCCGAATATGGACCCTTTCGGGATCTCAAGATCGACACCATTCAGAGCGGTCTTGGCCGCGGTGCGCTTGGTCGCAGCGTAGGTTTTCCGCAAATCGGTAATCTGAATGGCAAATTGGGTCATCTTTGGGCCTGTGCGCGCATACGCCTCTTGCCCATACGCCCGCGTTGGCTATCATGCCCCCCGATGCGGGGTCAATTCGATCCCGGTTGCCCGGAGCACAGAATGAACAGCCAGCCGATAGAACAGGAAACCGTGGAAACGTCGCGCGTGGCATGCGACGGCGGGCCCGGCGGCCACCCGCGCGTGTGGCTGCAAATCCCCGAAGAAAGCGGATGGACGGACTGCCCCTATTGCGACAAGCGGTACGTTTTGGCCGAAGGCGCACACGCCCACTGATCCCGGATTTCCGGGTGGCGTTTCAGCCGGAACGACCGGCAAAAGGAATCCCATGGGGAAGTTTGGCAAAGGGCATCACCTGCATCTGATCGACGGCTCGGGCTTTATCTTTCGCGCCTATCACGCGTTGCCTCCGCTGACGCGGAAATCCGACGGTTTGCCCGTTGGTGCCGTTGCCGGGTTTTGCAACATGCTTTTCAAGTTCGTGGAAGACCAGAAAGGCGCCGACGCCCCGACGCATGTTGCTGTCATTTTCGACGCAAAAGGCAAGACATTCCGCAACGAGATTTACGACAAGTACAAGGCGAACCGTCCCCCCGCCCCCGAGGATCTGGTTCCTCAATTCCCCCTGACCCGCGACGCAACGCGCGCGTTCAACCTGTCTTGCCTCGAGCTTGACGGCTATGAGGCCGACGACATCATCGCGACACTGGCCTGTCAGGCCCGCGATGCAGGGGGGCGCGTGACCATCATAAGCTCGGACAAAGACCTGATGCAGCTTGTCGGCGGTGGGGTCGAGATGCTGGATGCGATGAAAAACAAACGCATCGACATCGAAGGCGTCGAGGAAAAATTTGGCGTCGGCCCGGATCGTGTGATTGACGTTCAGTCGCTGGCGGGTGACAGCGTTGACAATGTTCCCGGAGCGCCGGGGATTGGGATCAAGACGGCCGCTCTTTTGATCCGCGAATATGGCGATCTGGACAGCCTCTTGGCCCGCGCTCAGGAAATCAAACAGCCCAAGCGGCGCGAGACATTGATCAACTTTGCCGATCAGATCCGGATCAGCCGCGACCTTGTCACGCTGAAAACCGATACGCCGCTAGATGTCCGCCTCGAAGATTTCGAGGTTCGGGACCCCGTTGCCGAGGATTTGCTGGCCTTTCTCGCGGAAATGGAATTCCGCACGATGGCCACACGCATCGCCGCCAAGCTCGGGGTTGAGCCGCCGGAAATCGCCGAGGTTTCTCCGGACCCGGACGGAACCGCTGCGGCCCCCGCCCCGGTTCAGGTCGCGTTTGACCCGGATCGATACGAATGCGTGCGCGATGCGGCCGCCTTGCAGGTTTGGGTGGATCGTATCCGCGAACATGGCTGGGTTGCGGTGGATACGGAAACGACCGGGCTTGACGAAATGCGCGTTGATCTGGTCGGCATCTGCCTTTGCGTGCAGCCGGGCGAGGCCTGTTACATCCCGCTGACCCACAAAAATGGGGATGACGACCTGTTCGGAGGCTTGGATCTGGCCGAGGGTCAAATGGATATGCCCGAAGCTCTGGCCATGTTGAAACCGGTTCTTGAAGATGACAGCGTCATCAAGATCGGCCAGAACATGAAATACGACGCCAAGATTTTTGCGCGAAACGGCATCAAGATTGCGCCCATAGATGACACGATGCTGATGTCTTATGCCCTGCACGGAGGGCTGCACAATCATGGGATGGATGCTCTTTCTACGCGGTATCTGGACCATACGCCAATCCCCATCAAAGGCTTGCTGGGGACGGGTAAATCAGCGATCACGTTTGACCGTGTGCCGATCGATGAGGCGGTCAAATACGCAGCCGAAGACGCCGACATAACGCTGCGGCTGTGGCAAATGTTCAAACCACTGCTTGGCCAATCCGGCGTCAGGACGGTTTACGAAACGCTCGAACGCCCGCTTGTCCCTGTTCTTGCCCAGATGGAGATGCATGGCATTCGCGTCAACCGCGACCATCTTAGCCGGATGTCCAACAATTTTGCCCAGAAAATGGCCGGGCTTGAAGACGAAATTCACACGCTGGCCGGGGGCAGCTTCAACCTCGCCTCGCCCAAGCAACTGGGCGAAATCCTGTTTGACCAGATGGCCTTGCCCGGCGGTAAAAAAGGGAAAACCGGGGCCTATGGCACCGGGGCCGATGTGCTGGCCGAACTGGCTGCCGAGGGGCATGATTTGCCGGCAAAAGTGCTCGACTGGCGGCAGATGGCCAAGCTGAAATCGACCTATACGGATGCGTTGCAGGAACATATCCATCCTGAAACGGGCCGCGTGCACACGTCTTACGTGATTTCCGGGGCCTCGACGGGGCGTCTGGCCTCGACCGACCCAAATTTGCAGAACATCCCCGTCCGAACCGAGGAAGGGCGGCGCATCCGCGAGGCCTTTATTGCTGACGAAGGAAACCTTCTGGTCAGCCTTGACTACAGCCAGATCGAGCTCAGAATTCTGGCGCATATCGCCGACATCCCGGCCTTGCGTCAGGCGTTTTACGATGGGCTGGACATTCACGCAATGACCGCAAGCGAGATGTTCAGCGTCCCGCTGGAAGAAATGACCCCTGACATCCGCAGGCGTGCCAAGGCGATCAATTTCGGGGTCATTTATGGCATCTCGGGCTTTGGACTGGCGCGCAACCTGCGCATCCCGCGCGCCGAGGCGCAGGGGTTCATCGACCGGTATTTCGAGCGGTTTCCCGGCATCCGCGATTACATGAACGATACCATTGCCTTTGCGCGGGAAAACGGGTTCGTAAAGACGTTGTTTGGCCGCAAGATACACACGCCCGAAATCAATGCGCGTGGCCCTCATGCGGGATTTTCGCGCCGCGCGGCCATCAATGCCCCGATCCAAGGCACGGCGGCCGATGTGATCCGCCGCGCAATGGTGCGTATGCCTGACGCAACGGCCCATTTGCCAGCCCGGATGCTGTTGCAGGTACATGACGAGTTGATTTTTGAAGTGCCAAGGGACCATGTCGAGGAAACAATCAAGGTGGTCCGCAACGTGATGGAGGGTGCCTCGATGCCCGCTGTCAAACTTGATGTTCCGCTGGTGGTTGACGCAGGGCAGGGTGCAAACTGGGCCGAAGCGCATTGACGCCTGTGCTGCATCTGTCAGGTCGACGCCCTAGCCTTCCAGATCCGCTGACGGAATGATCGGGAAAAACATGCCGTCTGAAAAAACTCCAAACCAGCTTTGGCCCTGATGGTCGTTGTGAACCCCCAGATCGACCAGCCGATAAAAGCTTTTGCGGTCGATCAGGGCTTCCAGATTGGCGCGGATCAAAACGTAGGGCGACGGTTCCCCGGTTACGGGATCACGCGTGACGCGGATCGGATGATCAGGCCCGGCAACTGCGGTGTCATCCACGTTTGTTGTGAAAGTGATGGTTTGCCCCGTGCCAGACCCCGCGACATCAAAGTCAATGGCGACAAACGGGGCGTCTTCGACCGTAATGCCAACCTTTTCCACCGGGGTGACCAAGAAATAATCATCACCGTCTTTGCGGATGATGGACGAGAACAGCTTGACCAGCGGTTTGCGTCCAATCGGCGTTCCCAGGTAAAACCACGTTCCATCGCGCGCGATGCGCATATCCAGATCGCCGCAAAACGCGGGGTTCCACAAGTGAACCGGGGGTGGACCTTTCTTTTTCGCGCGGCTTGCCGCTTGCGCGATGCTGTCCGCACTTGGCTTCACGATCTTTTGTGGTTCAGTTTGGTTTGCCATTTCCTGATCTTGCT
>CAYXNM010000179.1:0-4874 GCA_964466385.1 uncultured Rhodobacter sp.
CGCCGTCGATGGTGACCTCGGTGCCGCCCCATTTGCCGAACAGAACCTTGTCGCCGACCTTGACGGACATCGGGATCAGTTCGCCGCTGTCTTTGCGGGCACCCTCACCGCAAGCGATGATTTCGCCCTCGGCCGGTTTTTCTTTTGCGCTGTCCGGGATGATCAGCCCGCCAGCGGTTTTTTCGTCGCCTTCGAGGCGGCGGACCAGTACACGGTCGTGCAAAGGTGTAAATGCCATGGAAAAAACTCCCTAGTTTTGAGTGTTCCAGAATGTCACAGGTGGCCATAATCTCTGTTATCACTCGCCACCGTTGAGTGCTAACAACCGGGATTTATGTCCGCCGCGACAACGAGTCAAGATGCAACGGCAAACAATCCCCTGAAAAACGGGGTTGCCTTGGCTGGCAAACCCGCGAATTCTTGACCGGTCCCTTTGAAGGCAGGAAAACCATGCGAAAAATGCTGCGGATACGCGCCGCGCGAACCGGTCCTCGCAGTCGCGGGATACTGATTATTTCGACATTGGTTCTTTTCGTGCTGATCGCGGCCGCGCCGGGAAATGCCGCGCGCTGTGACGGAACCGACGTCTGGCCCCGCCTGAGCGCCGCCAAGCGTGCGCAGATCGAAAGCGGGCTTGCGGGGGACGTCTTTGCGTCGGGGCGGTTCTTCAAGGTGGAAAAGGGCGGGCGCGTTTCTTACGTCTTTGGCACGATGCACGCCCCTCCGCGCGGCAAACTGCGGATGCCCGATCTCGTGACGAAAAGCCTCAGAACTTCGCGTGTTCTGCTGGTTGAGGTGACAGACATCGCCGAGGAAGCCTTTTTTGGCGATATCACCGCCCATGCGGATCAGTTCCTGACCAGGACGCCGTCCGGTTTCAAGGATCGGTTCAAGAGCGACGAGTGGAAATTCATCGAGCGCGTCACCCGATCGACCGGCATGAGCAGCGCATTCCTGGCCCACGCCCGGCCCTGGTACATCTACCTGTTGATGTCGGGACTTGGCTGCGGCAACCCCAACGCCAATCAGCGCCCCATCATGGACGCGCGGATCGAACAGATCGGGCGAAATGCGGGTGTCGAAGTTCGCGGTCTGGAAACGCCGCTGCAAGCGGTGAAAGCCATGCGCGGGCTTTCCACCCAAGATTACGCCCGCATGGTGCAGGCCGAGATCTATGGGTTTGCCCACACCAACCCCGGAAACGCTTATGTGACGCGCCTGAACATGTATCGGCGTGGCGAGGTTCAGTTGATCTGGCAGTACCAGACCCAGAAATATGCCGGCCACGGGGACGCACGCGGCGCGCGGCTGTTGTCGACTTTCTGGGTCGATCGCATGCTTGGCAGGCGCAACCGCGCATGGCTGCCGGAAATCTATCGACAGTTTGAAAAGGGCGGCGCATTCGTGGCCGTCGGCGCGCTTCATCTGGGCGGCAGGCACGGGCTGATGCGCGCCTTGCAAAAGCGGGGCTACAGGATAACCCGCATCAAGTTCAGGTTCTGAGCAATCCGGAAAGCCGCAAAGGTTGCCGCGTGACAAGCCCGTTGCCTGCGCCTATAAGGCCCGTGATTTCCCACCAAACAAAAGACGTATGACCCACCATGATCAAGATATTCGGCCATCTGGCCCCTGACACAGACGCAACATGCTCGGCCATCGTTTGGGCGTGGTACCTGTCCGAGGTGCAGGGCAAACAAGCCCGCGCCTACGTTCTGGAACCCCCCAATTCCGAGGCGGCCTTCGTTCTGGAACGCTGGGGTGTGGCCATGCCGGAAACGCTTGGCGAACTTTCCCAGAGCGACGAAGTCGTGATCGTTGACACCAACAACCCCGGCGAACTGCCGGACAATATCAACGACGCGAACATTGCCGAAATCATCGACCATCACATGCTGGCGGGGGGCCTCAGGACGAAGAACCCGATCAAGATCACCTTGCGCCCGGTTGCGGCGACCGCGACGGTCATGAGCTGGCTCATCGGCCGCGATCTGGACCGGGCACCGGATCACATCAAGGGTCTGATGCTGTCTTGCGTTTTGTCCGACACGCTTGAATTCCGCTCTCCCACGACCACGCCGACGGACCGCGCGCTGGCGGAGCGTCTGGCCGGGGATCTGGGCCTTGTCAATTCCGACTATGCCGCAGAGATGTTCGCGGCCAAATCCGACGTCTCGGGATATTCGGATGCCGAATTGTTGCGGCTGGACAGCAAGAAGATCGAACTCGGCGACAAGCGCGTTCGGGTTTCGGTTCTGGAAACCACCAGCCCTGCGACCGTATTGGCGCGCAAACAGGGGCTGGTGGATGCAATGCCCGGTGTCTGCGCGGCGGACGGTATTGATCAGATCCTGCTGTTCGTCGTTGATATCCTGAACGAGGAGGCAACGCTGCTGGTTCAGGACGACCTTGTCAAAACCGTTGCGGAAAAGGCCTTTGGCGTCACCGTCAGCGGGGACAGCGTCGTCTTGCCGGGTGTGGTTTCGCGAAAGAAACAGATCATCCCCAACCTGACCGCCTGAGCGCGTGACCCTTATCATCGACAGCTTTGACGGGATCGCGACGCGCTATGATGCGGCGCTGGTCGATCTGTGGGGGTGCCTGCACAACGGCTATGAACCTTTTGCGGCGGCGATGCGGGCGCTTTACGCGTTTCGCAGGACCGGCGGGAAGATCCTGTTGCTGACAAATTCCCCGCGTCCCAGACCCTCGGTGATCCGCCAACTCGACAAGATCGGCGTGCCGCGCGACCTTTATGATGACGTGGCTGCCTCGGGCGATGCGTCGCAGTTTTCATTGGTTGCAGGGGACGTGGGCCATAAGGTTTATCACCTTGGTCCTGAACGTGATCTGGGGTTCTTCCGCGACCTGCCGAGCGTGGGGGCGGATGACCGCGAGATTGAAATCGTTCCGCTGGACGAGGCGGAGGGCATCGTCTGCACCGGGCTTTTTGACGACGACACGGAAACGCCTGAAGACTATCGCAAGACGTTTATTTACGCGAAATCAAAGGGCTTGAAACTGCTTTGCACCAACCCCGACGTCATGGTCGACAAGGGAGAGCGGCGCATCTATTGCGCCGGCGCGCTGGCGCAGGCTTACGAGGGAATAGGCGGCACCAGCCTTTATTTCGGCAAACCTCACCCCGCGATTTATGATCTGGCCCGCAATCGCCTGCTGGCGCTGGCCGATATCCCGGACGACCGCATCATCGCCATCGGCGACGGGATCAACACCGATATCAGGGGCGCGATCGCCGAAGACCTGGACAGCCTCTTTATCACCGGCGGTCTGGCGGCGACGCAAACCGGAACCAATACTCAGCCCAACCCCGGAATGCTGGCGCAATTCCTGAGCGCAGCGCAAATGTCCCCGACCTATGCCATCGGGTATCTGCGTTAAGAGTTTTGTCTTGCATCCCCGCCGCATGGCGTTGAAAACCCGGTAAGCCGGACCCAAAGGAGCAAATCGTGTCACAATCCGAAATCGGAACGATCCATGTGGAGGATCTTGAGGTGGGAATGTCCCGCTCGATCTCCAAGACAATCTCCGATCGCGAAATAGAAATGTTCGCCGACATTTCCGAAGACCGGAACCCCCTGCATCTGAATGATGCCGCTGCCAATGAAACGATCTTCAGGGGCCGCATCGCGCACGGGATGCTGTCGGCCAGCCTCTTTTCGGCCATTATCGGCGAACGTCTGCCCGGTCACGGAACGATCTATCTCAGCCAGAACCTGCGGTTCACGGCACCGGTCAGACCCGGCGACGTCGTTCACGCGACGGTAACGGTGCGTGAAATCAACGCGCCAAAGGCGCGCGTGGCGCTGGATTGCCTTGCAAGGGTGGGCGAAACCACCGTCATCAAGGGCGATGCGCTGGTGCTGGCACCCCGGCGCAGCTGATCACGGGGACGATTTCTTGATGCGCATCATCCGCGATTACCAATACGTCAGCGAAAACGACAAGGGCGCGTCGGTGGCCATTGGCAACTTTGACGGCGTTCACCTTGGCCACCGCTCGGTCATCGACCTTGCCCAGCGTAAGGCCCGCGCGCTTGACTGCCCGCTTGGGATCGTCACGTTCGAGCCGCACCCGCGCGAATATTTCGCCCCGAACGCCGCGTCCTTTCGCCTGATGAGCGCAACCGCCCGCCAAAACAGGCTGGAAAAACTGGGAGTTGAGCGGCTTTACGAACTGAATTTCAACGCCGCCCTATCCTCTCTTTCGGCACGGGAATTCGCGCGTGACGTGATCGTGAACGGGTTCGGCCTCAGACACGTGGTGATCGGCGAGGATTTCAATTTCGGCAAGGGGCGGCAGGGCAGCAGCCAGACCCTTTTGGATATGGGGGCCGAGATGGGTTTCGGCGTGACCGTCGCCCCGCTGATTGCCGACAAGATGGGAGAGTTTTCCTCGACCAACATCCGCAAATCGCTGAGCGAGGGCAAACCCGAAGATGCCGCGCGCATGCTGGGTCACTGGCACCGGATCGACGGCAAGGTCGTTGGTGGCGACCAGCGCGGTCGCGATCTTGGCTATCCCACGGCCAACCTGGCGATTGACGGGCTGCACCTGCCCAGATTTGGCGTCTATGCCGTGCTGGTCGATGTGCTTGAAGGCCCCTTCAAGGGGTCTTATCAGGGGGCCGCGTCGATCGGGTTGCGCCCGACTTTCGGGGGCGAGAACCCCAATCTGGAAGTTTACATCTTCGATTTTTCCGGCGACATCTACGAAACCGAAATCTCGGTGGCGCTCGTTGCCTTTCAGCGGCCGGAACTGAAATTCGACACGCTGGAGGCGCTGATCGCCCAAATCGACGCGGATTGCGTGGAAAGCCTGCGGATACTGGACGAAAAAACGGCCTGATCAAAGGC
>CAYXNM010000180.1:0-4830 GCA_964466385.1 uncultured Rhodobacter sp.
GCCCGCGAGCCACGCGAAATCCTCGGTTCCCTGCCGTTTTCCACAATGCTCCCAATCAAACCAATAAACCTGTCGGTCCGCTCCGATCGAGGCATTTCCCGGCCGCGCGTCCCATTTCAGGAAACGCTCCGCAGGGACGTGAAGCCGTCCGGTAACAGCCTCGATATCTATCAATGGCGCAGCGATGCCAAAACGTTTTGAGGTGGGGTTTGCCGTGGCGACAAAACCCCGGACCCAGTCTTTTTCCGCGCCAAGTGCGGGCACAATATCGGACAGCCCGGCCCGGTCACCCGCTTTGTGAATGCCGATCAGGCTCTTGATGCTGCGCTCGGCCACGTCGATTTGCTCGGGCCGCGCGGAATAGGCCAATGCGCCGGAAAGCCGTTTTGATCCCACATCGTCCTGAAAAAACAATTGCTCGTTCCCGCCGAGAAAACCGGGAACGGGCGCGCCCTCGGCGGTCAGACGGCGCAGCACCTCGACCTCCAGACGCATCCGGCCAGCATAGGCGCGTTGCGTGGCCATGACGGTTTTGACCGGGAAATGGATGCGCAGGCTCTCGCGGGATTTCCCACCGGGCGCCGTCACTTTTTCAACCGGCATCCCGAAAATCGTCGCCGCAATCCTGGCGACATTTTCCGCTGTCAGTTTTTGCCGCTTTTCCGTCATCGCCCCTCGTTCCAACTGGTTTTTGGCACCATAGCGAAAGGCATTTGGAAAGATACCCGTTTTTCGCCCATCCGCATCGCGGTTTCTTGACCCTATGGTCAAAGCATGCGAACGTCCCGCCCTTGAAAAGCAAGTCGAAAAGGCAGGCGCGAATTGTCAGGTCAGACCAAACTCAAGACGCTGAAAAGCGATCCTGAACCCGGGGCCGCGGGCTTGCCGCAGGTCCACGACACCCGCAATCCCGGAATGGCGCTTGATTTTGACTGGGTCGCGTCGGTGCAGGCCAACACCAGCGCAATCGAGCGCCGCACGGCCAGTTTGCCGGGGCGGCGTTCGGTCAAGAAAGCGTTTCAGGCGGCATGGCTGCTGAAGGCGGTGTCCGTGATCGATCTGACAACACTGGCCGGGGACGATACCGAAGCGCGCGTGCGTCGTCTGTGCCGCAAGGCCCTGCAACCCGTTCGGCAAGACCTGCTTGACGCTCTTGGCATGGGTTCGCGTGGGCTGACGACCGGGGCGGTTTGTGTTTATCACGAAATGGTGCCCGCCGCGGTTGACGCCCTTCAGGGTTCAGGCGTTCCGGTGGCCGCTGTGTCGACGGGGTTTCCCGCCGGTCTGTCGCCGCTCAAATTGCGGGTTGCGGAAATCGAAGCGTCCGTCGCCGCCGGTGCGCGCGAAATCGACATCGTCATTTCGCGGCGCCACGTCCTCAGCCAGAACTGGACCGCGCTTTACGAGGAAATGCAGATGTTCCGCGCCGCGTGTGGGCAGGCCCATATCAAGGCGATCCTCGCCACCGGGGATCTGATGACCTATCGCAACGTCGCCCGCGCGTCGCTTGTCTGCATGATGGGCGGGGCGGACTTCATCAAGACCTCGACCGGAAAGGAGGCCGTCAACGCGACATTGCCGGTTTCCCTGGTCATGGTGCGGCAGGTGCGGGAATATTTTCAGCGCACCGGAACAAGGATCGGGTTCAAACCGGCAGGCGGTGTTTCAAAGGCCAAGGATTCGCTCAATTATCTGGCGTTGATGAAAGAGGAACTGGGGGATGACTGGTTGACACCAACCCTGTTTCGGTTCGGGGCCTCAAGTTTGTTGGGCGACATCGAACGGCAACTGGAACATCACGTAAGCGGGCGATATTCCGCTTCATACAGGCACGCGTTGGGGTAAGAACATGAATATTCCGGAGATTTTCGATACCATGGCCTATGGCCCCGCGCCCGAAGACGACAAGGAAGCGACGCGCTGGCTTGAGGGGCACGACCGCGCCTTCGGGCTGTTCATCGATGGCGCTTTTCGCGACGGGTCAAGCGGCGCTTCATTTGAAACCACCAACCCCGCCAATGGTCAGGTCTTGGCGCGCATCACGCAAGCAGGTGCGGAGGATATTGATGCCGCCGTGGATGCCGCGCGCCGAGCGCAGCCGAAATGGGCCAAAATGGGCGGGCAGGCGCGGGCAAGGTTTCTTTATGCACTGGCCCGGCTGGTGCAGAAACACAGTCGACTGTTTGCCGTTCTGGAAACCCTTGATAACGGCAAGCCCATCCGCGAGAGCCGCGACATCGACATTCCTCTGGTCGCGCGGCATTTTTATTATCACGCGGGGGCGGCCCAATTGATGGCAACGGAAATGCCCGATCAGGCCGCCATCGGTGTTGCGGGGCAGATCATCCCCTGGAACTTCCCCTTGTTGATGCTGTCCTGGAAAATTGCTCCGGCGATTGCCATGGGCAACACGGTGGTGCTGAAACCGGCGGAATATACCTCGCTGACGGCGCTGTTGTTTGCTGAGATTTGTGTCGAGGCGGGCTTGCCCAAAGGTGTCGTCAATATCGTGACCGGGGATGGGCAAACGGGGGAATGTATCGTTCAGCACGAGGATATCGACAAGATCGCCTTTACCGGCTCGACCTCGGTTGGCAGGCGCATCCGTCAAGAAACCGCCGGGTCTGGGAAATCGCTGACGCTGGAACTGGGCGGGAAGTCCCCCTTCATCATCTTTGACGACGCGGATATCGACAGCGCTATCGAGGGTCTGGTGGATGCGATCTGGTTCAATCAAGGGCAGGTCTGCTGCGCCGGGTCGCGCTTGTTGGTGCAAGAGGGCGTGGCCGACAAGGTTCACGCCAAAATCCGCGCGCGGATGGATAAGCTGCGCATTGGCGATCCTCTGGACAAGGCGATCGATGTGGGGGCGATTGTCGATCCGAGACAGCTTGCCACGATTACGGAAATGGTCGATCGCGGTTTGGCCGAAGGGGGAACAGCCTATCGCGCCAATACACCTTTGCCGGGCGAGGGGTGCTTTTACCCGCCGACGTTGATTACGGGGCTTCAGACATCCTCGACACTGATGCAGGAAGAAATCTTTGGCCCGGTTCTTGTCTCGATGAGCTTCCGCACCCCTGCTGAGGCCGTGCAACTGGCCAACAACACAGTTTACGGTCTGGCCGCGTCGGTCTGGACCGAAAACATCAATCTGGCGCTGGATATTGCGCCGAAACTGGTTTGTGGTGTGGCGTGGATCAATACGACCAACCAGTTTGACGCGGCCGCTGGTTTCGGGGGCCGTCGTGAAAGCGGCTTTGGGCGCGAAGGTGGGCGCGAGGGGTTGTTTGCCTATACGAAATCAAACAAGGACAGCAAGCAGCTTGTGCCTGTGACGGCCTTCGCTGGCGACACGGCCCCGGCGGGCTTGCCCGTTGATCGCACCGCGAAAAACTATGTGGGCGGAAAACAGGCGCGTCCCGATGGCGCCTATTCCCGCCCGGTTTACGGACCCAAGGGCGCGTTTCTGGGGCATGTGGGGATCGGCAATCGCAAGGATATCCGCAATGCGGTCGAAGCGGCGCAGAAGGCGGCGGGCTGGGCGAAAACCTCGGGTCATCTCAAGGCGCAGATCCTTTATTATGTGGCCGAGAACCTGTCCGCACGCGCGGATGAATTTGCCGCACGTCTGCTGGCGTTGAAAGGGGGCGGCGAAAAAGCGGCCCGGGCCGAGGTTGAGGCATCGGTTTCGCGCCTGTTCACATTTGCCGCATGGGCGGACAAATATGATGGCGCGGTTCACGATGTGCCCATTCGCGGCGTGGCACTGGCGATGAATGAGCCGGTTGGCGTGATCGGGGCCTTGTGCGCGGACGAGATGCCTCTGTTGGGGCTGGTCTCGGTGATGGGGGCGGCGATGGCCATGGGAAACACATGCGTGCTGGTTCCTTCGCAGGCTTTCCCGTTGGTCGCGACAGATTTTTATCAGGTTCTGGACACCTCGGACGTTCCGGCTGGGGTCGTCAACATCGTGACTGGCGCCCATGCAGAGCTTGCAAAAACACTTGGCGATCACGACAATGTTGACGCTGTGTGGTCGTTTAGCTCCAGCGATATTTCCAAAATGATCGAGGAGGCCTCGGCCCATAACCTGAAGCGCACATGGGTCAACAATGGGCGCGCGTGGGACTGGGCCGACGACGCCTGTCGCGTGTTCCTGCGGCATGCAACCGAGGTCAAGAATATCTGGATCCCTTACGGCGAGTGACCGATGGAAACGCGCGAAATCCTTGACCGCCTGATCGCCTTTCCTACGGTCAGTCGCGACCCGAATGCCGCGCTGATCGACTGGGTTGCGGGGCTGTTGCGCGCACGCGGGATAGAACCTGTCATCATTCCGGATGAGAGTGGCAAAAAGGCCAATCTTTATGCGACCGTCGGTCCTGAGGACCGCCCGGGTGTCATGTTGTCGGGCCACACCGACGTTGTGCCGGTTGACGGCCAGAACTGGACGCAGCCCCCGTTCGAACTGACCGAGCGGGACGGGCGCCTTTACGGTCGCGGGACCTGCGACATGAAAGGGTTTTGCGCCGCTGCCATTTCCGCGGCCCTGAGGGCCAGCGAGATGAATCTGTCGACACCGCTGCACCTTGCGCTCAGCCATGACGAGGAGATCGGCTGCATCGGGGTGCGCTCGCTGGTGGACATGCTCAATAACGCGCCCGTGCGTCCGGCAATGTGCATCGTGGGTGAACCCACGGGCATGGCCGTTGCATCGGGACATAAGGGGAAGGTGGCGTTGCGGGCGGTGTGTTCGGGCCAGGAGGGGCATTCGGCGCTGGCCCCCATGGCCATGAACGCCCTGCATCTGGCTGTCGATTTCGCGAA
>CAYXNM010000181.1:0-4760 GCA_964466385.1 uncultured Rhodobacter sp.
AGCAGCTGACTTCTAATCAGCAGGTTGGGGGTTCGAGTCCTCCAGGAGTCGCCAACCGTGTCGCGCCCCCGGATGTTGCGCGGTTTTGGCGACGGAGCAAGCGGTTCGTCAATCTCATGATTGCAGGGCAAGATCCTTGTCTGTTGTCATGGTGATCGCGTCGAACGGGCAGACATTCAGGCAAAGTTCGCATCCGATGCAACTGTCGGGTTGTGTGATCACACCGTTTTCCCCTTCTTTCAGCGAGTCATAAAAACACATGCGCACGCAGATCAGGCATTTCGGGAATTTGCATTTTTCGTGGTCGATGACGGTGTAAACGGGCGTGACCGCAAACAACTCCGCCGGGGTCATCAACGCCTTTTGAGAGGCAATGCCATGGATCGATTTCACATCCGGGTAATCGTGGCTGTCAAGAAACTTTTCCATCCCGTCGATGACTTTGGGCAGCCATTCTATCCCCTTCAGCATCAGGACCGAACCCACCTGCATCACCTTGGCACCGCTCATGATGAACTCGATCGCATCGCGCCAGTCAAAGATCCCGTTTGAGCCGGAAATATCGCAGCCGATCCCGGAATAGATTTCATTGACCCAGCGCTGCGTGATGTATTTCGCCCAGGGACCGCCGACCCCGGCCGGGCCGTCGATATAGGGCGTTGCCGTTTCGATATCGACGGCAAATCCAACGAATCTGGAGTTGACAGCCACGCTGGCGGCGCCGCCGTCGATTGCGGCCCGGGCCACCTCGGCCAACCGGTTCGTTTCCGGCGACAGCTTGACCATGACCGGAATATCCACCGCCTGAACGATCCGCCGCGTGACCTCCTTGGTCACATCGGGGTCCTGCGCGATCCAGATACCTTCGGCCCCTTCGCCCATGCCCGCGGGATGCGGACATTGGAAATTGACCTCCAGCATGGGAACGCCGCAGTCTTCACACATCCTGGCCAGTTCGATCCAACCTTCCATGGTGCCGGATGCGATATTGGCAATGATGGCTGCGCCATGCTCCTCGGCATAGGCCTGGGTTTCCTTGAGGATCGAAACCCAATCCCCGGCCTCTTCGCTGATATAACCTGAGCGCGAATAAAAAACGAACGAGCGCGGAATCTTGCCTTTGATGATCCGACCCTGATCGTTCAGGATGGCGTATTTCGAATTCTGCGTCAGCTTTTGCATGCCCGGAATGTCACCAATCGTCTTGGTGATGACCGCCCCCGCGCCGTGATCGATGCAATCCTTGATGTTCTGAACGCTGTTGCTGGGCTCGGCAGAAGCCACGATAATGGGGTTTTTCAGTGTAATTCCCGAAAATTCGACGCTCATGTCAGCCATAACTTGATCCTCGCTCGCCACGGTATTCATCTGGCATGAGCAGACATGATCTGACCTCATTTGATAAATGTAAAAATAGACATTATTATTGACGGGAATGAATAAATAGGAGGCGTCATCCCAAGGAAACTTTCCATAAACCTGCGCCATTTGAGGGTGTTCATCGCGATCGCTGAGGCCGGGAATTTTACCCGCGCCGCCGAGGAGTTGCTGTTGTCGCAATCCTCGCTGACCGTGACCTTGCGCCAGTTGGAGGGTGAACTGGGTGTTTCGCTGCTCAGCCGCACCACCCGGCAGGTCCACATGACGGCAGATGGCGAGCGGTTTCTTCTTCACGCCAGACGCATTGTCGCGGATTTTGATAAAACCATAATGGCGATGCATCTGTCCGCTTCGCAACAGGCAGGAACGGTTCAGATCGCGGTTCTGCCGTCGATTGCCATTCGCCTGTTGCCGGGCGTCCTGACCCCGTTTCGCGACGCCCACAGCGACATCAGCGTCATTCTGCGGGACGATAACGCGCGTGGGCTGCACCGGCAGGTCCGCGAGAACGAAGTGGATTTCGGCATCTGCAACCAGTGGCGCGATTATCCGGAACTGGAATACTTGCCGCTGACGCAGGATCGGTTTGGCCTGGTCTGCCGCAAGGATGACCCACTGGTGCAGTTCAGGCAAACCCTGGCGTGGAACGATCTCGACCCGGATCGTCTGTTCATTCTGGCCCCAGATACCGGGGTCTACACGACCCTGAAGGAAACGCCGGAACTGGACAATCTGCTCGGAAAGGTCGCAGGAGAGGTTCTGGTGATGGTGACCCTGCTGGAAATGGTGCGGGTGGGAATTGGAGTGACGGTTCTGCCGGAGCTTGCAAAACCCGGTGCCAACGAGACCGAGCTTTTGTTCGTGCCGCTGACAGGTCCGGTCGTGACCCGGAAACTTTACCTGATCCGGCGGCGTGACGAGCCTTTGTCCCCCAGTGCGCGTCGGGTGTGGGATGCGTTGCGCGGAGGGGTGCGCAGTCAGATTGATCTGAAACAGTGAATAATCAAAGAGATTTTTGAATTTGTGAAAACGAAGGTTCCGCCGTTCAATATCTCCGGATCGACATGTCTGGTGTCAGCTCCGGCAATTTGCAAAGGACGGTCAAATGGATGGGAAAATCGACGCACGCCTTCGGGAATTGGGCATTACGCTGCCTGAACCTCCGATGCCCGTGGCCAGCTATCTGCCTTACGTGATCAGCGGCAATCAGGTCACGATTGCGGGCCAGGTGACATTGCAAGACGGCAAGGTCAAATATGTCGGACGATTGGGGGACACGATCAGCCTGGAGGACGGCGAGGCCGCGACCCGGCTTTGCGCGCTCAACGTTTTGGCCCAGCTCAAGGCCGCCTGTGACGGTGATCTGGACCGGGTGACAAAAGTCATCCGCCTGAACGCCTTCTTCAACGCAACGCCCGAGTTTCTGGATCATCCCCGCGTGATGAATGCAGCCTCGGATCTGATGGCCGAGATCTTCGGTGATTCCGGTCGCCATACACGGGTCGGCGTCGGTGTCACGTCGCTGCCGCTTGGCGTGCCGGTAGAACTTGACGGCGTGTTTGAAATCACCTGAACCGGATCAGACGGAGAAAGTTTAAATCATGTATTTGCTTTGCGCCCATTACCACGGAACCGTGGCCGAAGAAGACCGCGCCACCTTTGACGCCCATGTGGAGAAAACCCATCTGCCGATGGTGGCCCGATATCCGGGGATCGTGTCGCTGAGGTGGCTCAGGGGCGTGCGCTGGAACGATGCCGAGCCGCCCTGTTATCTGACGTTCGAACTGGGTTTTGAAACACGCGCGGATCTTGACAATGCACTGCAATCCGAAACCCGGTATGCAGCGAAGAACGATCTGGCCAATTTCACGCCCATGTTCAAAGGCGAAATGCGGCACGTTCTTTATGAGGTTGCCGATATTGAGGTGCGCGGATAATCGCGGTGGCTGACGCGATCCCGCGTCCTTTTCACCCCGTTCGGCGCGCCGGGCAGAAAACCGGAACATCTTGGGCAGGGGCCACAGCCGTTCAAGCCGTGCACATCCCGCGCGGAAAACGACCTCGGCCAAAGCGAGACGGTTGTCAGCTCCCGGTCAGGTTTCCGTTGCGTTTTTCACGTCGTGCGGGCGCTTCGCAAAAATGCGCCCGCAGCGGGGGGGCCGGCGGGCGCAAGTGCGGAACGAGGGACAGTGCTTGGAGGTGCGTGTTCCAGTGAGCACCTCCGCACTGGATATATGTATGGCGTCGATTGTTTAAAGATTTGGTAAAGTAAGTGTGAAATCACGCGATTGGTTCGGGGATTTCAGCCGCGCCGCGTCGCCGCATAAAGCGCAACCGCGGCGGCGTTGGAAACATTGAGCGACCCGAAGGCGCCGCGAAACTCGATTTTCGCCAAACAGTCGCAGCTTTCGCGGCTGAGGTGACGCAGGCCGGGACCCTCGGCGCCCAGAACCAGCGCCGTTGCAACGCGCGGCGCGCTTTTCAGGGCATCGTTGAGCGTGTCCTGGGCCGTACCGTCAAGACCGATCAGGAAATACCCCATCTCACGCAAAGCCCGCATCGCCGTGGCCAGATTGCCCACGCGCAGATAGGGCTGGCGTTCCAAAGCGCCCGAGGCGGTTTTTGCCAGCGCACCGGTTTCCGGCGCCGAATGGCGGGCCGGTGCGATCACGGCGCGTGCGCCGAAGACCTCGGCCGAGCGCAGGATCGCCCCCACATTATGAGGGTCCGAAACCCGGTCGAGCAGCAGGACAACCGGGGTTTCCCCCCGAAGCGCGCATATTTCCGACATTGATCCCCAGACCAGCGGCTTGACCTCGATCGCGGCACCCTGATGCACGGACTGTTTGTCAATCGGGACGGAAAAGCGTCGGGCATCCATGATTTCCGGCGTCATGCCGGCCGCTAGAATGGCGTCCGACAGCTTGTCATTGGCGTTTTGGGTGACCACCAGCCGCAGTTTTTCGCGGTCCGTGTTGACAAGCGCATCGCGGACCGCATGAAGGCCAAAGAGCCAGAGCGTTTCCGTCGCAAAGGCCTTCTTTCCCTTTTCCTTTTCAACGACCCAAGTGGGTTTCTTTCCGGAACGCGGTGCCACTATATCCCCTTTTCCATTGCCACCACCTGTTCGCACGCGCTTGGGCCGAAGACAAGGACAACAGGAACGCGGTGCAAGGCCGGGTACGACCGATTTTCCGGTTGACGCGCCAAAGCCCGATCAGTATCCACGCCCTGTTCATTGGTCGGGCGAAAGCCTGCCGGGAACGGGCGACGGGCTGCAAGGTGCGGCAGCGGACTGTAACTCCGCCGGGGTGACCCATGCCTGGTTCGATTCCAGGGTCGCCCACCATCCCCAAAAAGTGCCGTTGTTTTCATTGGGT
>CAYXNM010000182.1:0-4603 GCA_964466385.1 uncultured Rhodobacter sp.
AGGGCGGGCGCGAAATGTCACAACGTTTCAATGCGTTGCAACGTCTGCCTGTCTAGGAAAGGCCTTTGCAGGTTTCAGCCAGCCCCCCCTCGGGGTCGGGCGCGAACCTCGCGTTTTTCCTGATTTCAGTGATACGAATTTTGCTTCCACGAGACTAGTGCCTTACGACCGGATCAATGGGAGTCATGGCCCCGCCCATGGCCATTTCAACCGCGCGTGCTGCGGCCAGAACCCTGTCTTCGCCGCGCGGAGGGCCGATCAGTTGCAAGCCAACCGGCATGCCCCCCGGCCCAATGCCCACGGGCACCGATATCGCCGGAAGCCCCGCGACCGTCGCGAGGAACGAGAACCGCAGCCAGTCCATATAGGTATCCATCTTTTGCCCGTTGATCTGATCCACCCATTCGGTTTCAGCGCGTTTGGGCATGACGCCCACGGTCGGGCACGCCAACACGTCAAAATCGCACAGAAACCGGCGCATGTTTCCATAAATCGCCGTGCGGGTCACATTGGCATTGGCAAAATCGTCAACGGTCAGGTTGCGCCCGAACGCGGCGTTTTCCACGATTGTCTGCTTCAGATGGCGGCTGATGTTTTCGGGCATGAATTTCAACTTGGTCGCCCAGCTTAACCCCCGCAGCGTGTAATAGGTGGGGGCCAGACCTGTCAGGTCGGGGCAGTCCTCCTCGATGGTCGCGCCGTTACGCGCGATTGCATCCAGAACGGTGCGAATATGGGTTTCGATGTCGGGTTCGACCGTGCAAAACCCTTGCAGATTCATAGAAAAGGCAATGCGGACCTTGTTTGTTGCGCGTAAGACCGCCTCTTGAAAGGGGCGGTTGGGGGCGGGGTAGGAGATGGGGAATCGCGGTTCATACCCCGCCATTGCATCCAGAAACAGCGCGCAATCCTCAACAGATCGCGCCATTGGCCCCTGGACGCTTTCCAGGAAATAGCCAGCTTCGGCACCTGCACCGCCGGCGCGTCCCGGTGTCGGGCGCAAACCTACAATGCCGCAATACGCCGCCGGCGTGCGCAGGCTGCCGCCGTGGTCCGACCCATGGCTGAGCCAGACCTCGCCTGTCGCCAGCGATGCGGCTGCTCCGCCCGAGGACCCGGCCGGGTTCATCCGCGTGTCCCACGGGTTTCGCGTGCGCCCAAACACCTGATTGAACGTGTTCGCCCCGGCGCCGAATTCAGGCGTGTTGGTCTTGCCGATAATGATGCCGCCGCGGTCCTCTAATCTCTCCACAAGCGGATCGCTGGCGTCGGGGATATTGTCAGCAAACCCCTTGGTGCCATAGGTCGTGCGCACGCCTTTGACGGGTGTCAGGTCCTTGATCGTGATCGGCAGGCCAGCCAGCCAGCCCGGATGATCCCTGTTTTCATGCGGCATTTCAGAGACCGCGTTTTCCGCCCGTTCCCGGCACGTCGTCGGGGTCGCGTTGATCGCCGGTTCCACCATTTTCATCCGGGTGAATGCCGCTTCCAGCAGTTCCTGCGGGGAAATCTCATCCGTTTTCAGCAGATGGACGACCTCGTGCGCTTCCATCCGGCAGACTTCAGGGCCGGTGAACGGGGGCGGGTTCTCGTTTGTCATCAAACACCTCGGGGCAGTGGGCATGTCGAAATCCTAGCCGTGCCCCAAATGGATGGCAATTCGCAAATCACCGGCGTTTGGTGCAATGCGCGACTGGCAGGAATACCGCTGTCGCCCGATATGCTGGCGTCCCGAAAAGACCGATGCCGGAACAAAACGGATTTCCGCAATTCTTTTTATGGTGTTTGGCGAAATTGCGCTGCAATGTCCGAACCAGACCAAACCAAACCAAAGGACACCTTCAAGATGAAAGCCGCTGTTTGCCATGAATTCAACGCACCTCTGGTTGTTGAGGATGTGAATATCCGCGCCCCGCGCAAAGGTGAGGTCGAGGTGACATTGCGCGCCTGCGCCGTCTGCCATTCAGACATTCATTACATGCAGGGCGCCTGGGGTGGCGGGTTGCCCGCGGTTTATGGGCACGAGGCCGCCGGTCACGTCACAGCACTTGGCGAGGGTGTCGCGGGCTATGCGGTCGGAGATGCGGTTCTGGTGACGCTGATCCACTCCTGCGGCCACTGCGTCAGTTGTGCGGGCGGTCAGCCCGCACGGTGTGAAACCTCGGTTGATCGCGAAGACGGCCCTCTCAGCCTGCCCGACGGGCGCAAGCTGAATTACGGTCTGCAAACCTCGGCCTTTGCGGAAAAGGCGGTCGTCGATCAAAGCCAGATTGCCCGCATTCCTCCCGATATGCCCATGGACGCGGCCAGTCTGCTGTCTTGCGGTGTGATCACCGGGGTGGGGGCGGCGGTCAACACCGCCCAGGTGCGCCCCGGTTCCTCGGTCGTTGTGATCGGGACCGGGGGCGTCGGGCTCAACGCCATTCAGGGGGCGGCGATCTGCGGGGCCGCCAAAATCATCGCGGTCGACATTTCGCCCGACAAGCTGGAGGCGGCCAGGGAATTCGGGGCAACGCACGGTGTGCTTGCAACGGACGAAAAACCGCATCGGCAGGTGCGCAAGCTGACGGCTGGGCGCGGGGCGGATTATGTTCTGGTGACGGTCGGGGCCGTTTCGGCCTATCAAACCGCGCCGCAATTCCTGTGCAAAGGCGGAACGCTGGTCATGGTCGGGATGCCTCCGTCAGGTGCCAAGGTGTCTTACGAACCGGTGATGGTTGCTGCGACCAGTCAGACGATGATTGGGTCGAACATGGGCGACACCGTGCTGTCGCGCGATATTCCCTATCTCGTTGATCTTTACCAAAACGGGCGGCTGAAGCTGGATGAACTGATCACGCGGCGCTACGCGCTTTCGGAGATCAACGAAGCCATTGCGGATACGCTGGCCGGCAACGCGCGGCGCAATGTCGTGATATTCGGGGAGGGGGCGGAATGAAGCTCAGCGATCTGGAAATCTTTGTCGTGGGCACACCACCACCGGGTTGGGGCGGTCGATACTGGGTTTTCGTCAAGCTGACGACGGATAACGGGATCATCGGCTATGGCGAGGTTTATGCCGCCTCGGTGGGGCCTCAGGCGATGCGCGCGGTGATCGAGGATGTCTTCGCCCGCCACATGCTGGGCGAAAACCCCGAAAATATCGAGCGGATGTTCAGGCGTGCCTATTCCTCGGGGTTTACGCAACGACCGGATTTGACGGTCATGGGCGCGTTTTCGGGGCTGGAAATCGCCTGTTGGGATATTCTCGGCAAGGCGCATGAGCGCCCGGTCTACGCGTTGCTGGGCGGATTGATGAACGAGCGCATCCGTTCGTACACCTACCTTTACCCCCAGCCGGGTCAGGACATGGATGCCTTTTGGTCCAGCCCCGAAATGGCTGCGGAATGCGCCGCTGCGATGGTCGCGCTCGGCTTTACGGCGGTCAAATTCGACCCCGCCGGTCCTTACACGATACGCGGGGGCCACCAGCCCTCGCAGGACGACATTGCCCAGTCGGTGGCGTTTTGCCGCGCGATTCACAAGGCGGTGAAGGGCCGGGCGGATCTGCTCTTTGGCACGCACGGCCAGTTCACGACCGCTGGCGCCATTCGCCTTGGCAAGCAACTGGAACCTTACAACCCCTTGTGGTTCGAGGAACCGGTCCCCCCGGACAATCTGCTGGAGTTTGCCGAGGTCGCGCGCCATGTCCACATCCCCATAGCAACGGGCGAGCGTCTGACCACCAAGGCGGAATTCGGCACGCTTCTGCGCACAGGCGGTGCCGCGATCCTGCAACCCGCACTTGGCCGCTCGGGCGGCATTCTGGAAACCAAGAAAATCGCGGCCCTGGCCGAAGTTTACAATGCCCAGATTGCCCCCCATCTTTATGCCGGGCCGGTCGAATGGGCGGCCAATATCCAGCTGGCGGCCAATATTCCCAACCACCTGATCACCGAAACGATCGGCACAGGGGGTGACTTTCACCTTGCGCTGGTCAGGAACACCATCAAATGGGAAAACGGTTTCATCCTTCCCCCCACAGCCCCCGGACTGGGGATCGAATTTGACGAAGACCTTGCACGGGCGCATCCCTATGGCGGCGAACTGCTCCATCTGGAAATGCAGGAAGACCCTTGCGATTACCAAAACCCCAACCGTTTCGAAGGGGGCGCCCCGGCACGACAATGACGTTCGCCTTGATTGCAGCCGAAAGGCTGATTAAGTCGCGCTGAACGACCGGTTGCATCCTGGACGCTTGCGCGGGGCCAGTTTTGACCGTTCAAACCGGGGATCGATGGGGGATCAATGCCAAACAGAAGCCTTGCGGTCCTGTTTCTTCTGATCACGGTGGTGATCGACAGCATGGGGATCGGTCTGATCATGCCGGTGATGCCGGATCTGATCCTTGAACTGGGCGGAGGCGATCTCAGCCACGCGGCTGTCTGGGGAGGGGCGCTTGCCGCGATTTTCGCGGTCATGCAGTTCCTGTTCGGCCCGGCAATCGGAAACCTGTCGGATCGCTACGGGCGCCGCCCGGTCTTGCTGGTCTCGCTTGGGGTGATGGCGGTGGATTATCTGATCATGGGGCTGGCCAACGCCATGTGGCTGCTGGTCGTGGGGC
>CAYXNM010000183.1:0-4491 GCA_964466385.1 uncultured Rhodobacter sp.
GGCCGTGCGGGGATGGATTGAACCGGGGCAAATCTCAGCGTCCCCTTTCAGGCCAACTCCGGTCTTTCTCGCCCACGCAAAAGGGTCAACGAAAAGGGCCGGTGGTATGAGGAGCGGCGCTGCTGGCTGGCGGGGGCGGGCAGGGTGTCGTCGTTGCTTTGCTGAACGGCCGCTGCGTCGCGCCGCTGTTCAACGGCAATTGGAGTGCCGGATGATCATCTGTCCGCCGCACTCGCGCCCATCCTCATGGGCTTGCGTGCCATCCCGGCCCCTTAATTCGTCCACTGCAAAGCGAAAAGCCACCACACAAGTGTCCCTGGCCGCCTGAAGAGTCTCTTCCAGCAATTCGCGTGTCCGGCGCGGGTGGTATGATTGGGAGCATGGTTGCCGCTGTGGCAAGCTCGATCGCCGCCAGCGCGCCTTTTTCATGCACTTTTCCCGTGCGCAAACGCATGGCGGGGAAGTCCCACAAAAGGCGAAAGATCCGAAATTGGGTGGATTTCAACCTCTTGCGTTGAAACGACCGACCAGCCGCCCTCGGCTTTCATTTCGCACCATCAGCCGCCAAGATATCTTTCCGCAAGCCGGCTGGACCCGCTTGCGAGGATATGGACATCAGAGCCCACGGCCACGAACAACGCGCCAAGCTCGATGTAACGCCGCGCCAGTGTTTCATTTGCCATCAGGATTCCCGGCGCCTTTCCGGCTTTCACGATGCGGCGGATCGCGTCCTCGATGGCGTTTTGAACGTCCGCCTGGGTTGGATTGCCGATATGGCCCATGCTTGTCGCAAGGTCCGCCGGTCCGATAAAGACCCCGTCCACCCCGTCGACCGCGCAGATTTCCTCGAGATTATCGAGCGCCGTCGTGGTTTCGGCCTGCACCAGCAGACAGGCCTGGGCGTTGGCGTTCCCGGCATAATCGCCATCGCGCCCGTAACCCGAAACGCGGGCGACCCCGGCACCGTTGCCACGAATGCCCGCGGGCGCGTATCGCATGGCGCGGGCCATCAGTTCGGCGTCCTCTGCCGTGTCGACCATGGGCACCAGCACCGTTTGCGCGCCTGCGTCCATCACCTGTTTGACGGCAACAACGTCAACCCCGGCGATCCGCACGACACCGTGGCTGGGCGAGGGACCGATGACCTGAAGCTGATCGCGGATCGAGCGCAGATCGTTCACCCCGTGTTCGCCGTCGATCAACAACCAGTCGAACCCCGCATGCGCGCTGATTTCGGCGGTGACGGATGTTGCAAGACTCTGCCAGAATCCGATCTGCAGTTTTCCGGATTTCAGGGCTGATTTGAAAGGGTTCTGGCTGGCGGACATTTTGTGTGCTCGTGTTTTCCGGGGCAGGTTTGCGGCCTGCGGTTTCGGGGTTCGTAATTCAGAGGCTGGCGACGATCATGATTTCGACAAGGAATTCCGGCAGTGCCAGGGCCGCCTGGGTGCAGGCGCGCGCGGGAGGGTTCTGCGGGTCGATCCAGGCATCCCACACAGCGTTCATCGCACCGAACTGTTCCATGTCCGTGATCCAGACCGTCGCTGTCAGGATCTTCGATTTGTCGGTTCCGGCCTCGGCAAGGCAGGCGTCGATGTTGCGCAGTACATCGGTTGTCTGTTCGGTGATATCCCGGCCTTTGCCCACTTGTCCGGCCGTATAGACCAGTCCGTTGTGAACCACCGTCTGGGTCATGCGGGCGCTCTTGCGATGCCGGGTAATGTCGTTTGTCATAAGTCGGATTGCCTTTCCGGGGTTGGGGTTTTTGGAAGACTAGGATTGTGGTTGGGGAATGGCAACACGGTTTCCCGACGGTCGCGTTGATCCCAATGCCTTTGATCCGCGGACGACCGGGCGGAGTTTGCGCTTGTGCCGGGATGCGCGATGAATTTGACTGTGCACAGCATCAAGCGCGAGGTCAGCCATGCACATCGTCACGCAGTTTCCGCACCGGTTCCACGAGATCCCCGACATGGGCATCCCCATGCCCGACGGGTGCCGGTTGTCGGCACGGGTCTGGCTGCCCGACACGTCGGCGCAGAAACCGGTTCCGGCAATTCTGGAATATATCCCCTATCGCAAGCGCGACGGTACGATTGCGCGTGACGAGATCATGCACAAGTATTTCGCCGGTCACGGTTATGCGGTCATTCGCCTTGATATGCGGGGAAACGGCGACAGCCAGGGTCTGATGCGCGACGAATACACAAAAGTCGAGCTTGACGACGCATCCGACGCGATCGCCTGGCTTGCCGCGCAGCCCTGGTGTTCGGGACATGTGGGTATGATGGGAAAAAGCTGGGGTGGGTTCAATTGCCTGCAAGTGGCAGCGATGGACCCGCCGGCGCTCAAGGCGATCATTACGGTTTGCTCGACCACTGACCGGTATGCCGACGATATTCACTATAAGGGCGGGTGCCTGCTGGGGGACAATTTCGCCTGGGCCAGCCAGATGCTGTCCTATTCTTCGCGCCCGCCTGATCCCATGCTGGCGGGTGATGGTTGGCGTGACATGTGGCTGGACCGGCTGGAACATCAACCGTTTCTGGCGGTGGACTGGCTGAACCATCAAACCCGCGATGCGTACTGGAAACACGGCTCCGTCTGCGAGGACTATTCCGCCATAAAGGCCGCCGTCCTGTCGATCGGCGGATGGGCGGATAATTACATGAACACCGTCGCACATCTTGTTGAAAACATACAATCTCCGGTAAAGGGAATCGTGGGGCCGTGGGTCCATCAATACCCCCATCAGGCCGATCCGGCGCCGCAAATCGGTTTTCTGCAGGAGGCCGTTCGCTGGTGGGATCACTGGTTGAAAGACATCCCCAACGGGGTGGAGAACGATCCGGCCTACCGGGTTTTCATGCAGGAAACCGTGCGGCCCTCGCGCATGCGCCCGGCGCGCGAAGGCCGCTGGGTGGCCGAGGAAAACTGGCCCTCGTCGCGTCAGCAACCGTGGTCCCTGCATCTGGGAAACGACGGCGCGCTTGGCGGTGCGGCACAGGAAATCCGTGTCGCGATCCGGTCGCCGCTGGACTGCGGTTTTGGCACCGGCAGCTATTTCCCCATGTCCGGGACGGTTCCCCAGATGCCCGGCGATCAGCGCGATGACGATGCGCGATCGGCCTGTTTTGAGACCGCACCGCTCAAGCAGGCCGTGGACTTGCTGGGTGCCCCCGAAATCAGGCTGAACCTGTCCTGCGACAAGCCCGCCGGGCAGGTTGTCGTTCGCCTGTGCGAGGTCCACGCGGACGGCGCGTCTTCACGCGTGACATATGGCGTTCTGAACCTTTGCCATCGCGACAGCCATGAATTTCCGAGCGAATTGACGCCCGGTGTGCCATTTGAAATCCGTTTCAAGCTCGATCAGATCGCGATGCGCATAAAGCCGGGAATGCGGCTGCGGGTCGCAGTCTCGTCCGCCTATTGGCCGTTTTTGTGGCCCAATGCCGAACAGGCGACCCTGACCTTGCTTGGCGGCGAAATCGTCCTGCCACGCCATGAGGGCGGGATGGCGGAGGAATGGCGGTTTGACGAGCCCGAAGGCGCGGCACCTTGGGCGCACGAGGTGCTGCGAAGGGCGGCGTACCGATCCACCCTGACCAAAGATCAGGCGAGCGGTGACATCAGTCTTGAGGTTTTTGACGATGGGGGTCTCAGCAAGGACGCCGCGCACGGGTTGGTCCACGGGGCCGTCACGCGCTATACGCGGCGCATCAATCCGGACGATCCGTTGTCGGCACAGGCCGAAATTCACTGGACGCAGGAGATCGCGCGCAACGACTGGTCGGTCCGAACGGAAACACGTTCCGAAATGCACGCGGACGCCGGGAATTACCACCTGACCGCCAGCATTCAGGCCTACGAGGGGGCGGCGTTGGTCTTTGAGAAAACCTTTCACGAAACGATCCCGCGCAGATTTTCCTGATCGGCACGCCGGACAACCCGGTTTCAGCCGGTCTCGCGGGATTTCAGCAAACCTGTCAGCCAGTCCGGGTCCATTTCCGGAACCGAGGACAGCAGCAACTGGGTATAATCGGGATAGGGCGGTTCCATGATTTCGGTTTTCAGGCCCTGTTCCACGACCGCCCCCTGGAACATCACGACGATCTCGTCGGAAATCGCCTGCACGGTCGCGATGTCGTGCGTGATAAAGATGTACGACACGCCCAGTTCCTTTTGCAGGCGCAAGAGCAGGTTGAGGATGCCTTCCTGCACGATCTGATCGAGCGCCGAGGTGACCTCGTCGCAAATGATCAGTTCCGGTTCGGCCGCCAGGGCGCGGGCGATACAAATACGTTGTTTTTGCCCGCCGGAAAGTTCCCCCGGCAAGCGATCGATGAAGCTTTCTTCAAGTTCGATCATCTCCAATAGCTCGATGACCTTGGCTTCCAGCGCCTTGCCGCGCAGGCCCAGATAGAACTCCAGCGGCCGACCGATGATCTCTTTCACCGTCTGGCGCGGGTTCATGGCCGTATCGGCCATCTG
>CAYXNM010000184.1:0-4447 GCA_964466385.1 uncultured Rhodobacter sp.
TGAAAGTCATTGACCCTGCGCCCCGCAGCTTCGGCCTTGTCGGGTTCTGAACCCGGACAGGCTCCTGTTTCCAGGGGATCAACGGACGGGCTGATTTGCGCGCCCGAAGTCCTGTTTCATGCCACCAGCCTGCCCGACCTGAAAACCCGGCCATCAGACCGCGACGCCGCGGTCAGCGCTTTGCGGCAGATTTGGACCGGTGGTTTTGAGGCAATCGGCCAGGCTTTCGAGGCCGACCCCCTTGCCGTCAGGCAAACAACCCGCAGTTACACCTACCTGACGGATTGCCTGGTGCACGAGGTCTTCCGCCTGGCGCGCGACCTGCAGGCCACGACCGGGAAAAAAGCCGCTCTGTCGATCATCGCGGTCGGGGGCTATGGGCGTGGCGAAATGGCACCCTATTCCGACATCGACCTGTTGTTCCTGACGCCGGCAAGGGACAAAGGCCCGGCCGAGGCGATTGTCCAGACGATGCTTTACATGTTTTGGGACATGAAACTCAAAATCGGTCACGCAACGCGTTCGACCGCCGATTGCCTGCGCCTTGGCAAAACGGATTTCACGATCCGCACGTCCCTTGTCGAAGGCCGGTTCGTCGTTGGCGACAGGAAACTTGCGAGGGATCTGGACAAACGGTTCTGGTCGGATTTCGTCAAGGATACCGGTCCTGAATTCGTCGAGGCCAAGCTGGAAGAACGCACCGAACGACACCTGAAACAGGGCGGCCAGCGTTATATGGTGGAACCCAACGTGAAAGAGGGGAAGGGCGGTTTGCGCGATCTTCAGTCCCTCTTCTGGATCGCGAAATACCTTCACCGGGTCCAGCACCCGCGCGAGTTCGTCGATCTGGGTATGTTCACGCAGGAAGAATTCAATATCTTCGCCGACGCCGAGAGTTTTTTGTGGACGGTCCGGTGCCATCTGCACCTGACGGCGGGGCGCGCGCAGGAGCATCTGACCTTTGACGCACAGGTCAGTATCGCCAGGCGACTGGGATATTCCGACGGGGACGGCAGGCGCGCCGTGGAACATTTCATGCAGGACTATTTTCGCCACGCAACGCAGGTTGGCGAACTGACCCGCATTTTCATGACCGAACTGGAAGCACAGCACGTCAAGAAAACCCCCCGTGTCGGGGAACTTCTGTCAAATGCAGGCCGGCGTCTGCGCACAAGAATTTCGTCCGGGTACAAACTGGACAAGGGTCGTCTGACCATTGATCGGCCCGATACGTTCCTGGCGGATCCCGTGAACCTCCTGCGGGTCTTTGAAGAGGGATTGCGCACACGCTACCTTTTGCATCCGGACGTCATGCGGATGGTGGCGGCCAATCTGGACAAGATCGACGAGAGGATGCGCGCAAACCCCGAGGCAAACCGGATTTTTCTGGACATGCTGCTGGATCACGGCAATCCTGAAAGAGGTCTGCGCCGCATGAACGAACTGGGGGTGCTGGCGGCTTTCGTGCCGCAATTCGCGCCCATTGTCGCGATGATGCAGTTCAACATGTATCACCACTACACGGTGGACGAACACACGATACAGTGCATCTCGATCCTCAGCCAGATTGAACATGGCGACCTGGTCGAAGACCTGCCCGTGGCCTCGGGCATTCTGGAACGCGGTCTCAACCGGCGGGTGCTTTACGTTGCCCTGCTGCTCCATGACGCAGGCAAGGGTCGCGATCGCGACCATTCCGAACTGGGCGCCGAAATCGCACGGGACGTCTGCCCAAGGCTTGGGCTGGACGCGGGGGAAACCGAAAACGTTGTCTGGTTGGTGGCCAACCATCTCTTGATGTCCGACGTTGCCCAAAAACGCGACCTCAGCGATCCCAGGACCGTGAGGGATTTCGCGCAGATCGTCGGCAGCCGGACAAGGCTGAAACTGCTGACGGTTCTGACGGTTTGCGACATCCGTGGCGTTGGCCCCGTTACATGGAACAACTGGAAAGCACAGCTCTTGCGCGATCTCTATCATGCGACCCGCTCAGCCCTGACACACGGGATCGACGAAGGATCGCAAACCCGCCGGATGGACCAGTCGCGCAACGATCTTGTCAAGGCCCTGAAGGGCTGGCGCAAACCCAGTCTCAAGAAAGAAATCGAACGCCATTACGAGCCCTATTGGCAGGGTCTGGACACGGAAACGCACGCGATCTTCGCACGTTTGCTGGCAGAACCGGAAACGGGCCAGATCCGCTCGGATTTCAAACCGGACCCGGCGCGCGATGCGACGCGCGTCTGTTTTGCCATGCAGGATCATCCGGGCATATTCTCGCGCCTTGCGGGTGCGCTGGCGCTGGTCGGTGCCAACGTGGTCGAGGCGAAAACCTATACGACGTCGGATGGATTCGCGACTTCGGTCTTCTGGGTGCAGGATATTCAGGGGAAGCCTTACGAAAAATCCCGACTGACGCGGCTTGACGCGATGGTGAAAAAGGCACTCAATGGCGAGATCATCGCCCGTGAAGCGCTCAAGGACCGCGACAAGATCAAGAAACGCGAACGCGACTTCATCGTGCCGACCGAGATCACATTCGACAACGAAGGATCCGAAATCTACTCGATCATCGAGGTCGATACCCGCGACCGCCCCGGATTGTTGTTCGATCTGACCCGCACGATCACCGCCAACGGGATCACCATCGTGTCTGCCGTCATCGCGACCTACGGCGTGCAGGCGGTCGACGTGTTTTACGTCAAGGATCTGGTGGGCCTGAAAATCCATGCCGAACACAAGCGCGACGCGCTTCGCAAGAAACTGCTGGAGGCAATCCAGCAGGGTGCGGAAGGGGCCATGGCATGAGTGGGCGCTCGCGCTTGTTCCGCGCCTTCTTCACGGTCAGCGGCTGGACCCTGATCAGCAGGATCACCGGGTTTGTCCGCGACATCATGATCGCCGGATATCTGGGCGCCGGACCCGTCGCCGAAGTCTTTCTCATCGCTTTCAGCCTGCCCAACATGTTCCGCAGGTTTTTCGCCGAGGGTGCGTTCAACATGGCGTTTGTACCCATGTTTTCCAAGAAACTTGAAAGCGGCGATGACGCGAACGATTTCGCGCGGGATGCTTTATCCGGCCTGATCGCGGTCTTGCTGGTTCTCACCGCGTTCGCGCAGGTCTTCATGCCGTGGCTGGTTCTGGCCATGGCCAGCGGATTTGCCGGCGACGCGCGGTTCGATCTGGCGGTTGATTTCGGTCGGATTGCATTTCCCTACATCCTTTTCATTTCGCTCGCAGCACTTCTGAGTGGTGCGCTCAACGCCATGGGGCGGTTCTGGGTGGCGGCAGCTGCGCCGGTTTCGCTCAACCTCATGTTCATTGGCGGGCTGTTGCTGGCGGCGCGCGCGGGATTTGACATGGGGCGGACGTTGATCTGGACGGTTCCGCTTGCGGGCATCGTGCAACTGGCGCTGGTCTGGATTGCCGCGCGGCGCGCTGGCCTGACGCTTGTTCCGCGCCTGCCGCGGATGACGCCTGATCTGCGTCGTCTTGCGGTCATCGCCGCACCGGCGGCGTTGGCGGGAGGCGTTGTTCAGATCAACCTTCTGGTGGGCCGGCAGGTGGCCAGCTATTTCGAGGGCGCGGTTGCGTGGCTCAACTATGCGGACCGTCTTTATCAACTGCCGCTTGGTGTCGTGGGCATTGCCATCGGCGTGGTTTTACTGCCCGACCTGTCGCGCAAACTTGCCGCCAACGATACCGATGGTGGCCGCGACGCGGTCAACCGCGCGGCCGAATTTTCGCTGGCGCTGACTTTGCCGGCGAGCGTGGCGCTGATCATGATCCCGGTTCCGCTGGTTTCGGTCCTCTTTCAGCGCGGAGCCTTTGGTGCAGAGGACACGGCAATGACCGCCCTTGCCCTTGCGGTTTACGGCGCGGGTCTGCCCGCGTTCGTTTTGCAAAAAGTTCTGCAACCGCTTTATTTCGCACGCGCCGATACCAGACGCCCTTTCCATTATGCACTTGTGGCGATGATCGTGAACGCGGCCCTGGCGGTTGGCCTGTCGGGGTCCGTCGGTTTTCTCGCCGCAGCGATCGGCACCACGATTGCCGGATGGACCATGGTCATTCTGCTGTGGGCCGGCGCTCGGGGCATGGGGTCGGCGGCTGCGCCGGATCAACGATTGCTGAAAGGCGCGCCGCGCATTGCCGCAGCCTCGGCCCTGATGGGTTTGACGCTGTGGCTGGGAGCGGTTTGGCTGGGGGACTGGCTGACAACGCCGGGTCTTCGGTACGCCGCACTGGCCCTGCTGGTAACAGGTGGTTTCATCGTCTACGGGGGTGCGTCCATTGCGCTTGGCGCGGTTTCCGTCAACGCGCTCAGGGCGTCGCTGAAACGCGGTTAGCGACGCTTGCGTACGCGGGTTAGCGACGCCTGCGTACGCGGTCAGCGACGCCTGCGTACGCGCTCCAGAGCTTGCAGAACCCGTTGCGGGCCATCCGG
>CAYXNM010000185.1:0-4439 GCA_964466385.1 uncultured Rhodobacter sp.
ACCGGCGTTGCGGGCGCCACCCCACGGGCAGGCGCCGGGCCGTGCGGGGGTGGATTGAACCGGGGCAAAACCTCAACGTTCCTTTCAGGCAAACTCCGGTCTTTCTCACCCACGCAAAAGTGCCTGCCGTCGTGCCAGAGATACGCTTTCAGCGTGAAGGGCAGGCAGGCGCGGCCTGGTGGTGCCGCCGGACGGGAAGGGGACGGGGTTCGTGCCAAAATGCCGGGGGTTGAACGCGTGCTGCACTCTCCTGCCTGCCCCTCAATCACGGGTTAGTCATTGGGCGTGCTGGTATTAAGGGGTCGGATCTTCAGCCGCGTGATACGGTTTTGCAGCCGCTCCAGAACCTCGAACCGAAAGCCGTGAAAGCTGAAGACCTGACCGGTGACGGGGATCGACTGGCTTTCGTGAATGACAAGTCCCGCAATCGTGTTGGCGTCGTCATCCGGCAGTGACCAGTCGGTCGCGCGGTTGAGATCGCGGATGGTCATTGCCCCGTCAACGATACAGTGTCCGTCCTCGGTCAGGGACAGGGGAACCTCGATATCCGTGTCATGCTCGTCGGTGATTTCGCCAACGATTTCCTCCAGAATATCCTCCAGCGTGATCAACCCCTGCAAGGCGCCGTATTCATCGACGACCAGTGCAAAATGGGCCCGCCTGCGCAGGAACTCGCGCATCTGGTCGTCAAGCGACGTGGTTTCCGGCACGAAATAGGGTTCCATCGCCACATCCATCACCTTGAATTCGTGAATGCCCGTTTTTCCCGTCAGCGCGTGCACCGCGCGCAGCAGGTCCTTGGCATGAACGACGCCGATGATGTTTTCCGGCTCGCTCTTGAACACCGGCAGGCGCGTGAAACTGGACTTGAGACATTGCGCAAGGATGGTTGCCGGGTCCGCGTCCACGTCGATCATTTCGATCGCCGAGCGGTGAAGCATGATCTCCTCGACCTCGCGATCCTTGAGGTCAAGCGCCCCCAGCAGCCGGTCGCGATCATCCTTGAGAACCGCGCCTTCGGAATGACCAAGTGCGATGGTGCCGGCGATTTCCTCGTGAACCGCAAGGATCGAGCTTTCGGGATCGACCTTGACGCCGAAAGCGCGCAAGGTCAGGCGCACATACCAGCGGATCGCCGTGACCACGGGCGAAAGGCAGAAAACCACCAGCGAAATGGCTGGGGAAACGCGCCGCGCCGCGATTTCGGGGTTCGAAATCGCATAGGTTTTCGGCAGCACTTCCGCGAAAACCAGCACCAGCAACGTCATGACCAAGGTCGCCAGGACCACGCCGCTGTCGCCAAAGGCGCGGGTGAAAATGCTGGTCGCCAGGGCCGCGGCCAGAATGTTGACGAGGTTGTTGCCCAACAGGACCGCGCCGATCAGTCGCTCGCGATCCTCGGTAATGCGCAACGCACCGAGCGCGCCGCTTGATCCTTTGTCCGCCAGCGCGCGCAGTTTGCCCCGGCTGGCGGCGGTCAGTGCCGTTTCCGAACCGGAAAAGAAGGCCGACAGCACCAAAAGGGAACCGATCGCCACGAATCCGGGCCAGTATTGCAAAAAGAAATTCACGATCTCGCGCGTGAGGCTTTCCATGGCCAATGCGATCCTTAAGTTGGAATTGGACAGGCATGTTATGGGGGCAAAGATGATTTGCTTCAAGAGAGGGGCGGGCACGTGCGCATAAGGGATCTTGGGAAACTTGAGGGCGACATTATGCTGTTCGGGGGGCCGTATTCGAATTTTCAGGCCCTGAGCGCACTGATGGCCGAGGCTGACAAACGCGCCATTCCTTCGTCAAGGCGCATCTGCACCGGGGATGTGGTCGCGTATTGCGGTGAACCGGTGGCCTGTGTCGACAGGATGCGACAGGGGGCGTTCCCGGTTGTGCGGGGCAATTGCGAAATCCAGTTGGCGGGCGATCAGCCGGATTGCGGATGTGGTTTCGCGGACGGCTCGGTTTGCGCGACGTTGTCAGATGAATGGTACGCCTATGCGCGGGGCGTCCTGCCCGCGCACGCGCGAAAATGGATGGCCCTGTTGCCTGATATGCTGGTTTTTTCCGCGAACGGTGCGCGCTATGCGGTCATTCATGGCGGGGTGAGAAACGTCAGCCGGTTTTTGTGGCCAACGGACCGTGAAGCTGGTTTTGAGAGCGAAATCAACGAGATCAACCGCGTTGCAGGGCCGGTTGACGGGGTCATTGCCGGGCATTGCGGGATCGCTTTTGAGCGCCGGATCGCACGCACCCACTGGATCAACGCGGGCGTCATCGGGTTGCCGCCGCATGACGGTCGGCAGTCGACGGTATTTGCGATCCTCAGCCGGGACGGCGTGCGCTTTGAGAGGCTGACCTATGACGTTGCCGCCGCCGCCGCAATGATGGCGCGCGCGGGGTTGGGTGCGGAATACCGCAAGAGCCTTCAAAGCGGGTATTGGCCAAGCGAAGACAACCTGCCGCCGGGGCTTTGTCAGGGTTCGGCCATGGGGTGATGCGTCAGGACAAGGGATTTCAGGCGCTCGTCCAGCACATGGGTATAGATCTCGGTCGTTGAAATGTCGGAATGCCCCAACAGAACCTGAATGACCCGCAAATCGGCGCCATTGGCCAGCAGATGCGTTGCAAAAGCGTGGCGCAGCGTGTGGGGCGTGATCCCGGTGGCATCAAGACCGGCGGCGCGCGCGACATCCTTGGTCAGCGTGTAAAACCAGATGCGTGAAACATGCCCGGCCTTTGAGCGCCCCGGAAACAGGAATTTCGACGGCGGTCGCCCCGAAACACGGTTTTCGTCGTCCTGTCGCGCACGGTAATCCAGCCAGATCGCCAAAGCCTCGCGTGCGCTTTCAGACAGGGGAACCATGCGTTCCTTGCCGCCCTTGCCGTTGACCAGCAGCATTTCCGGATTGCCGCGTGCGGCGTTGAGTGGCAGCGAAACGAGCTCGCTCACGCGCATGCCCGTGGCATAGAGAAGCTGAAAAAGGCACGCATTTCGCACCTTTGCCGACCCGGTTGCCCCAAAATCGGCGGCCGTGTCCAGAAGGTGCCCGGTTTCCCGTTCGCCAAGGGAACGGGGGAGGGTCTTTTCTCGTCGCGGCCCCTTGATCTGGGCGGCGGGGTTGTCGCTCCGCCATCCCTCCTCAAAGGCAAACCGGTAGATCTGCCGGATCGCCGCCAGACGCCGCGCCCGGGTTGTGCGCGCAAACCCCGCCTTGTCCTGTGCGATCAGATACGCCTCAATCAGGTTTCGGTCCGCCGACAGCAAATCCGACTTCCGGCGCGCCAGGAACGCCTGAAAATCGGCAAGATCGCGCCCATAGGCCAACAGGGTGTTTTTCGAGGATCCGTGTTCGGCCTGGCAGGCTTGCAGAAACTGCGCGACATGATCCCCCATCATCCGCGCCTTTCCAGCAGCAAAAGCTGGATGGCGATCCGGCGTGCCTCCTGTTCCAGACCGACGGCGCGAAAGGCCGAAAGGGCAGCGCGCACGTCCCCCGGATCGGCGAACGCCTCGCCCTTCAGCAGCAGCATGGCCCGCAACACCGCTTCGCCCAGTTGGCCGTTTGACAATAGTTCGCGCAAGGGGCCTTCGGGCATGGGGTCAAGAAACGCGCCGGCAATCGCTGCGCCCAGTGTTCCCGGCGCGCTCAGCCCCGAAACGTTGCCGCGCGCCAGCCCCAAAAGGAAAGCGCCCCTCGGATCGGAGGGCTTGTAACGGCTGGCCTGCGTTTCAAACCCATCGGAAAGCAGGGCAACCCTGAAGGCCATTTCACCGGCCGTCGGGCCGAGCGAATACTGAACGATCCGGTCCCCGTAGTATTTCGCAAAAGGAACTTCGATCGCGATTTCCTGCATCGCGCCGTAAGCCGGTCCGATCGTCGTGCTTATCACGGCAGGATCGCCCGACAGAAGGGCCACGTCAAAGGCCTGAATGGCGCTGACCCGGTTCCAGATGCCACCCGAGGCCGCCGGTTTCCTCTCGGTGTAGAACTCCACCAGCTTCTTGGCGTCCACCGCCTGGGATCTTACCAGTCTTTCGGCGGCAGAGATCTGGTTGCGCCAGGCCGTTCCGGCCTTGAGATCGGCGTTGGCGAAAGCCAGCGGCAAGGCCCCGGACGGACGCGGTTGGGCGATGGCTTCGCGCATGGTGAAGTCAAGTGGGGTCAGCGGGTCCGGGGGCGGGAGATCCGCGGCTCCTTCAAACATCTGGGGGTCTAGAAACCGCGCCATCAGATCGGCGTCCGGTTTGTCGATGAACCCGAGCGTTTCGCCCGTTGCCAGAGTCAACGCCGCCGCATTCCAGTCCCCTCCGCGCGCCAGGCAAAAGACGCGCGCCTGCAATGTCGGCGCAAACCCCGGCGAGGCGCGCATGACCGCGCAGGCGTGCCCCTCGTGCCCGGTCAGCAGGCTGACATCGAACCAGCGGCGAAAAATCTCGATCT